>CAZKAN010000084.1:0-3838 GCA_964550925.1 uncultured archaeon
CGCAGCTGCTGACGAATGGCCATTTCGCGCTGAACCTCTTCGTATCGAGTAATGACGCCCGAAAAAATGGACAATACCACTAACAAAATGAGCAAACCCAGAAGCAAATCCAAGGCTGATTGTCCGCGTGAAAACATGACAGTACAGCACGGAACGCGTTTTTAATCACGGCGGAAAAAGGGATTAGAAAAAGGGAAAATAGAACCACACGATAGAAGGAAGAAGGATTAACGACCCCAAATCAGGGGAAAGAGAAAAGGAATCCGATAGTTTGCGCGAAGCAAAAGCAAGCAGCCAAATCAATAAGGGCAAAAAACCCCCTGCGAAAAAGAAAGAAACCCCCAACAAAAAAACCACCCAAAAAGAAGGAATCGAAAAATAAAAATGAGGAAAAATATTCCAAAAAATAATACCAAACAACAGAAGAAGAGCCAGTGAAAAAATAAGCGAAAGAACAGAAATCGCGGGAAATGAAACTAATGAAGAGGCAAAAACCGAACGCACGCGACCATGCAACAAAAAATAACCCAATGAAAAAATAAGATTAGTTATCACCAACACGGGAGACGAACGGCCCGAAAACCAGAGAGATTGAGCAATACCTGGGCCAACACCCGGCAAAAAACCAAGCACACAACCAATCACCGCATCACGAATTTTTTGCACGCGAGAAAACGAATAGGACGTATGACTAGTCAAAAAAGAAACCGACCACCATCCTGAAAAAAAAGCCGATAATGCGAGAGGAAACGAATGCACATGCAGCAACCACCAACCCCCCGCAAAAATAAACAGGACTGCCGCGAGGGAAAGAAAACGAGGCGAAGGAATATTGAACAACCACCAAAAAGTAATGAGCATCAACACGGGAAAAACGCTAGTTTCTAGTGGAAAAAAACCCACAAAAAATAAGGCAAATAACCAACCCACCATTGCCACGCCCAACGCAATGACAACATCCTCATGCGAAGACGAAGGGGTTTCATGAAGCAATCCAATAATCGACGCGGAAGCGAGGCCAATAACCCAATACGCGTCACTTTCTGAAAAAAGAAGAGGCAACAAGAGCAGGAGAGGGTACACGGAATGAAAACCCACCCGAAATAACAGCCAACCTAATCCAAAGCCAATGAATAAACTAAGGAGCATGACCCCCCTCCAGTGACGAAACGATGCACAAACGCCCTTGCGCGGTTTGCACGATCGACCCGCGCACCACCACCCAATCATGTGGAAAAAGAAACAACAACGAGGGAGGGTGACGAAAATAACACGTCATTATTCCATGATTCGACAAATCAAAAATTAACGCATCAACACGCGAACGGGGGTTCAACACTTCTCCTTCCACCAAAAAACGCGTGGAAAGAGGAAGGGATTGCACATCCGAGACCGTGGAAACGGAAACAAAATCATGATCCGACCAATCCAGAAAAAGAACACAGGCAAATAAGACGACTAACCAAGCAACTTTTTCAGAAAAACCAGACATGAGTGAATGCGTAATGAAACAGAAACGAATTAAAAACTAGAGAAAAAAATTAGACCACCGAAAAATCAATGATTTGAAGATTATTTCCCTGAAAGGAGGGACGCTCTTCCCGATTATAAACAGGGGGCACACTTGACGAATAGTCAAAATGAGCCTTATGGATGAACGAAATGAAACGATACGCACCTTGCGGGAGCGACATGAGTGAAGGATCAATAGTATAATTCGAAACGACAGGATTTGGACCAGCATCTATATCCGTAGCAACGATTGGACACAACACCGCATCACACGAAGTTGGAGAACCATTCAATTGAGAATATAATTGAGTATACAACTGCGGTATAATGGCATCACCGGGTGTTGAACCATATTGTGTAACGCGAAGAGTAGACGGGATGAGAGTGGAAACATTTGAACCCGCTGCCAATTGTGCAACAAAATTAGAATATCCCTGCGCGTCCGGAGTAATAATTGAACAGGGATCACCCTGATACGTGTAACGACAAATAACACTCACGAGAACAGTGGAGATTTCACTATAGCTTGAATCTCCAACCACCCGATTTTGGATAGGAATCGTCACGCTAGCAGATGAATTGGAAGGCAGTTGAAACGAAGAAGGAAGCGTGTGCGTGAGGGGATCAACTTGCAGGACATCCTCATCCACATACGAAGAAGGAGACGCGTTGACGGTGGTTGCATCGCAATAAAAAATTCCACTACAAAATGGCAAACCCGAGTCCACCCAATCAATGTAGACGCGGGAATACGTGCCTAATGCGTAGACGTGATTACAAACGTTCACACAACCTGAGACGGGGGAACCATACATCAATTCATCATACACCAGTGTGTCCCACGCCGCCGTAGTAGCAATGTGCAACGTAATCTCACTCCCATTTACTTCCGGGTCAATCGAAACAATTTTGGCACGAAGACTATTTTTTTCAACGTACGGAAGAATAGACAATTTAGCCGTCAACGCGGCATTGGTGATGTTCTGATTCTCCACGTACGGAAGAATAATCCCCAAAACAAGGAGGAGGACGAATGAAATAACCAAGAGAACTTCCACGCTGGTTTGACCGCGAATGAGGGAACGCATGAATTATCACACCGCGTTGAAATCCACCACATACGAAATAGCGGGACCGGGGACGTAATATGAACGGATGTTAAAACGCTGCGTAAAACCATTTTGACCCGTTTCAATCGTATACCCATTTGCAGGGTCACCTTGACAATGCAAATCAGCATACGCCGGAAAATCAAACGCCTTGGTGCAAACCATCTCTGGAGGAGTGTTCGGAGAAACATTATCCACACACTCAGGGGGAGCGGTTCCGGTGATGTCAAACACATCTCGATTAAGGGGGAACGAAATATTCACATCATCCGCAACCGGATCACACGAAAAAGTCGCGCCCACTGGGAGAAAAACATCAATGATTTGACGCGAACCCCCAGGCACGAGGAGCATGTTGGAGACAGTGTACTCCACATGCGACAAACCCGAACGAGCAAAACCCGCTTTGGAAACATCATCTAATGCGTTTTGCGAACGCTGACCCAAGGGAACAATAATCGCAGACATGATGACGAGCATGAAAATAAGAACTAAAACAAACTCCAAACTCGCTTGACCACGCGAACGGGAGAAAGAAGGAAACAAATTCATGAAAAAATCCCCCAGGCAAGGGGGCCATCCCCAACAACGTTTAACAAAATATATGCGAGCAACACCGCAGGGGCAAAGGGAGCCGATGCCTTGAGTGAAATACGATCATCGAGTTTTCCCTCCCGAACGGCTTTTTTCAATAAGACAATCTGTTCAGGATACACTCCCGCTGCCTGTTGAGGATTAGCCCAGGCTTCTCCACTCGGACGAATGATTTTCATGAGTAAAACCAAATCACGCTCGAAAAGAGCCTTAATAATGGTTTGGAAAGAAACGGGTTTTTCACGCACGACTTTACCATTCATGAGACCAATCCACTCTCCAGGAATGTCTCCTTCTTCTAATTGAGAAATCTTCTTTGAATACGTGAGCACGTGAACGTGGGCAAAACCATACCAGGAACGCAAGACACTCACCACAAGGAGAACGGCAAACACACTCCAACCATTCGTGGCGGGAATCACATTAGCCAAAGCAAGTCCAACGAAAACAATAGCGAGTATTTTTTTCACCACCACTGGAAAAAACGATGAGACGAGCAACACGGGAATAATAATCCACGAAGGAAGGGAAAAGAGCGCGAGCAAATCATATGCTAAAACAACCATGCACGCAACCAAAAACGCATCCAGGAAGGAATGCCAAGTAAGATGCATCCATTCCTT
>CAZKAN010000085.1:0-3828 GCA_964550925.1 uncultured archaeon
GATTTGATTAACTGGACCACTCCACAATTGCTCATGGATACTCCTCTCGTTTATTGTGGCGGGGGAAGCAACTCTAATGCCCGCGCGTATTCATCTATTATTGACCACACTCAAATAACAGATCCAACCAACCCGTGGTTCCAGAATGACCCTAATTTTTTGAATTCGGGGCAAACACCCTTTGTTTATTTTGCACGATTCCAAGATGTGATGGTTCCACTCCAACTCGATCGTGATTTAAGACGCCAACAGCTTCAATTTAATGTCACGTGGCCGTGAGTAGACACGAATTAATGGATAAAAACTATTCGTCTTCGACTTCAATCTTGAGTCCGCCCACCATTTTGGCGACCGCATTATACACCACGGCAACAAGCGCTCCGGAAATGAATCCCGTGACAATGCCTAAAAACAAAAAGAATAGTAATCCAAAAAATCCAAGTTGTTGCGTCTTCTCAATCAAATCAACCGGAGTACCGGAGAGTGTTTGCAAATAACCAGAAACGATTCCGGATGTTAGCAAGGAGAGCACTCCCATCAATAATCCCATGACAAAACCAAAGATGGCATTTACTTTCCCCAGCATGAGGGGGTCGACGTGATGAATGGTTAATCGTTTACTCGTCATGCGTAACACCGCGTGTTCATTAGTCCAAAAATCGGGTGTTAATAAAGGTGATTGCGCCCGGAACGATACTCTCGCGCGCAGAAGCAATTATGCTTCGGCAAAAGCGGGGCATTTTTCCAATTTTTTGGTAAGCTGCGTAAAGAGCTTTTTAGCATCCTTTTCCACGTTTAAGTTTTTGAACAAAAACCGTCCGGAAGGGTATAAACTCACGCGTATTCCTTGGAAATGAAACACTAACACAAAGGGTGTTTTCACATCAAACATCAACCCTTCGTCCGCGAGCTGGTTTCCCAACGTTGAAAGGTTAAGTTTCAAGTTGGGTTGAGTAAAAAACTCGTACGAGACGTTGGATTCGCATAATCTTCCTTCGTAATATTTTCGAGACATAAACGTTACACTTTTTCGATTATTTTTACAAGCAATGTAGAGATTACAAACAATTCCTTATTCCGTGAGCATGCTTCCCGTGTATCCATCCATTTTCACGACGCGGTGCTCTCCTGTTTTCGTATTAATTAATAGTCCTTCAAACACGGGTCGATAAATTTCTTTCACCGTGTTCACCACCACATTCGGCCACAAGTTCGTGAGCAAGGCATGAAGTTGTTCTTCCGAATATTTGGGAATGGACTTAGCAATGTTCGTCACGTGAACGAGTTTGAGTGCTTGGAGGGAAGATAATTGTTTCTCACTCCCAGAAAAAGGAATGTCCAAATCTTTAGCAATGACAAATGTGGGAAGCGTATTTTCGTTGAGTACGCGTATCATTCCCCGGTCACGCAGTTTGACGAGAGAGCGTTTCACGGTTTTTTCATCTAATCCTGTTTTCTTTTGCAGGTTCGCGATGGTTTGCCCACTCATACGAATCATGCGTAAAACGTGCTGGTCACTCGTGGAGAGACCGGCCAGGGCTTGCAACCCTGATGATGTAATGAATTGGTTGTTCAAGTAGTGTAAGAATTCTCCTTTCTCCGCGTCAATGAAACATTCCCTAACCACGTAAGAGGTTTTTCCCGTGAATTGACGGTATTGGACTTTCCATATGGGAACATACGAGAGAGTGACTTCCTTGAGTTGTTCCAAGGGCTTGCCTATTCCCAAGAGTGTTTTCTTGCTTGCTTTCAAAAATCGTTGGACGATTTCTTCACGAGAATATGGAACGGGGAACGCGGACAAATCCGTATCTTCATTTACCGAAGGAAGTTCGACGAGTTTAGCCAGGTTTTCTACTTTTTGCACGGCTGCCATTTCTGCATCTGGTAATGTTTGCGTGTTTTTTTCTTTTTTGGAAATGACTTCTACAAAGTTGGGTGATTTGACGGCTTCGGTTTTCGGGTCAATGCGTGCGCCGCGGGCTTCCATTTCGTCTAATACACTGGATAATAACATGTGTTGCGCGTACTTTTGGTTGAGCATTCCAATCACTTGCTCAATGGTTTCTTTGTCCAGCATTCCTTCTTTTTCGAGCTTGGCCATAAGCAAGGAGACGCACAGCATGCGGGCTTCTTTTTCGCTCATGGATTTTTTTCGTTCTCCCGTTTCCGCGTCCCTTCCTTCGTGCTGCGACATGCGCGGCCTAATTTTGAGTACGAATGCGCGATTGGTTTCTTCGCGGCGGTCACCCACTAATGCCACTCCCACCGGGAGTGTTTTCAAAAAGTGGGGGTGTTTGTATTTCATGGGGATAATAGTTGGCGTGCGTTTGGTGACGGCTTTAATATCATCATCAAAAATGAGTTTGTGACTCAAAATAATATCTAGTTGTGAAAGTACGCGCGTGTCAATCGCAGATGGTTGTTGGGTGGCAAACACGAGTGAGCAACCCGGTCGGCGACCCTGCTTAACGTATTCAACAATGGCAGTCGTGGCGGGCGTAGAAACATTTCCTCCCGGAATGAGGGTGTGGGCTTCATCAATGAACAACCACGTGGGGGGGATTTCGTTTTCCATGAGACTCTCAACAGAACGTTCCATGGGTTCATTGGCTGCTTCTTTGCGTGTTTGAATTTTTCGCGCCGCAAGTAAACGTCGGGCGAGTATTCCAATCACGAGCGCAGTGACCGTGTCATCCAAAAAACTCGTGTCAATAACCGTGAGTTGTCCCGCGCGGGAAATTTCACTTAAGGGGGTTCCTTTGTCGGAGAATATTCCCCATCCCTTCGCGGCTTCAAAACGTGAAACGAGCGCACGTACACTATCTGTTTTGTATCCTTTTTCTTTGGAATTTAATTCCGCATCATTTTCCAAACAGGCAATCAACTCATTGAGCGTGTACGCGTCTTTTTTTCCTTTGATAGTTTCTCCGCTCGTGCTGCGGTATCCTTTTTCTAATTTCTTGAGGGCTTTTTCTAATAGTAAACCCGTGGGAGAGAATCGTTCAATTCCAAAGGTTAAGCACCAATCCTCACTCGTGAGTAACGAGGGGGGAACTGAAAATAATGCATCATACGTGGAGCGTGGCGTTTCGCTTTTCATTCCTTCGGGGATGAACACGCGCATGTTTTCCAACCCTTGAGGCATCAATTCGTAGTGGGGGAGGTCTTTCACTTCTTTTTCTTCTTTGTTAGGGTAGCGCATCGACCAAAATACTCCGACAGGGTCGACCACTACAATTCCCACATTCGTGTTGTGCAATGCTAGTTCTTCCGCGAGGACACCTAACAAGTATGACTTTCCGCTTCCACGCGAACCACACGTGAAAATAACGTGCGGGTTGAGCGAGTCCACGTACAACTTGAATGAGCGATACCGTTCATCATCTTGGACTTTTCCCACGTACAATGCGCCATCTAATCCTGATTTTTGCATCACACTGCGTTTTCGTCCAATGAAAATGGCTTTCTTTTTCTCGTCCTCTAACAAGGAGAGTTTGAGCACGCTCGCGGATTCTTCCAACGCATGTCCCCTTGTTTTGAGTAAAATATTTTGTTTGATTTGTTCACGTGAAACGGAATGTTCGTCCACTCCCTCCACGGGTTCAATGGGTGGTCGTTCACCAAGTGTGTGTTTAGCGGACACTCCTTCGGAATGAATTCCTTCTTCTTGAATGCCGTGTTCGAACAAGAAATCATCTTCATCCAGGGGTGACAGTTCATTATCATCCGTTGACGAGGAATGCGTGGGCGCGTGCGCATCTGGTTGAGCGGGAGTTTCTGCTTCTTCTTCGTGTTCACCCGTTGAACGTGTTTTCTTTTTGCGCA
>CAZKAN010000086.1:0-3806 GCA_964550925.1 uncultured archaeon
CAGTTTTGAAATAAACCGTCTTTTTACATCAGGAAAATCGTGCAATACCTTTCTTGTATATCTCATCCAACGCGAAAGGGCTTTTTCCCATGTCCGTCTCGACTCCCCAAAATCCTCACGAAAATCTTGTTCTCGAGGTAACGCTTCATGCGCACGCGACAATTCGGAATATAGTTTAACAAAATGGGCATGAGCGACAGGATGACGTCCGCGCAAAAGCGACCCAACAAAAGGTGCTTTTTCCTTTAGAAGAACAGTCGGAATTTTCCCTTGCCTCAAAACAGGCGCATCTGGCCGCCATTTTCGTGTGGGATGCGAACGCAAAATACGGGCAGCACCAAAAGAAGTTCGCGGCATGGCGAATAGAAGCCGAGCCGAAATATAATGGGTAACGATTAAACGAGCGTCATTCCTTCAACTTCAACACTCTCAACGGAGGGCAATTGTTCAATTTCTTTCGTTAAGAGGTCCAAGGCATCGTCTTTCTTCTCTGGAATAATAAAACCGGCTTTGAGCACAACGATTCCAAAACCAATGGGGGCACGTTGAACGTCTTTGCACTCCCCATTTTTACACGCGCGGAGCTCTTTCTCCGTTTGTTCCAAATTTTCCATGTCTTTGGCGTTTACTTTGAAAATAATGAACGTTTTACCCATTTTTCAACACGCTCGACAAAGAAAACTATGGTCCCACAAACCCTTCGCTCGAATACGTTTTCGCAGACGCTCGGCAATGGGCGCAGCGAATAACCTTCACCTTAGGGTTGGCCGGGTTGGGAAACTCGACAAAATCATCAATGACTTGCTTGTTACAGCTTGTACAGACCTTCATAGACGAAAACCCCCTCGGAAATGAATATAAACGCAACTCCCAACGAGGCATAAATAGGGTTTTAGGCCCAAAATACGGGCAACCACGCGAGGCGTTTAATAGGCTTTGGCGACCCAATTTTCTAGGTAAAAGCAACGGTTGGCCCCGTGGCTCGCTCGTTTCGTCGGGCGGGTACGAGAGACTATCATGGGATTTGCAATCCCATTATACGCCAAACGTGAAATAGGATAAAGTATCTACGGTTGGCCCCGTAGCTTAGTCTGGATAGAGTGTCGGGCTTCGGACCCGAAGGTCGGGGGTTCAAATCCCTCCGGGGTCGTTTAGAATGTCAGAAGGATACTAGAATGAATGAAGCAGATTCGCTGCAAAAGGGAATGAGCTCGCTCGAAACATTGTTACGCGAATTAAACATCATTCCTGTCAAATTATTGGGACGCGTAAAAACTCAACAAAGTATGGAATTGAAACTCGAAAAAATAACCAAAATTGCACCTGATAACACGACCTATCCTGACACCATCGGCATGAGAGTTATTGTTCAAACGGATAAAGAGCTAGACACCCTTTACCATCACCTCCTGAAAACACAACACATTCTATTTGTCAAAGACTACGTGAATAATCCCCGGAAAGATGGACTCATCCTAAACACTGACCCGGGGGACATCTATCAATCCTATCACGTATTCACCGACACGCTCAATGGAGTTCCCACCGAAATCCAGCTCCGTACGATTGCCATGGAAGAAAATAGACTCCGACTCGCCCAAAAATATGGAGACGAATACTGGAAAACAGACGAATTTCGAAAAAACAAATACCTATTAGGAGATAAACGCTAATTGACAAAAAAAGAGGAAACAGACAAAATTAAGAATACTAAAAAGAATTAACCCGAATGAACCCCCCTCACGGAAAGCGACCCCGACCCATTAAACCGGAAACCATCCGACGATTACGGAAACGGCTGCGCAAGCGAAATGAGACCGCGGGATGGAAAAGCCTGCTCCTCGCCACGCGTGCGTTAGTAAAATCGCCTACCACGGTTAACCCGATCAAGATGACGCGAGTGAATGCGCGGGGAGCGTGGAGATATAACACGTACAATTACGCCCTCCAAGTCACGTGCCGGAGAATGGGAATAGCCAGTCGCGAATTTATCAAAGAACTAAAACCGCTATTATTTGACATCGCCCGCACCCCGGTTGGAAAGAACGTGAGCGAGAATCAAACAGCCATTCTGGACAAAATGGATGAAATCATTTTTCGACACCACATCCCCATTCGTAAATTCCAAAAAATGTTCCTAGAAGCAGCGGAAGAGTTAAACCAGTAAAAAACAAGCAGTAACTGGGCAAAAAATAATTAATAATCCAAAAATCGTTTCTCGACTTCCTTCACTTTTTCTAAAAAATCGTGCAACGAAAAACCGTGCCCCGAAACATAGGACTCGATTAAAGCAAACTGCCGAACGTGAGCGGGAAGACGATGCTTAACGCGAGGAGATTGAATAATTTGAAGAAACGCGTTCATAATCGTGTTTCGCTCTAAGGAACTGCGGATTTTAAGTTCGTCTAACGAAACTTTTAGAACGATTTGCATGAAATCTTTTTGAAACTGAATACGAGCACGTTGACGAATTCGCTCCTTTTTTGGATGAAAATCAGATTCATAAAATTTGGTGGTTGCCTCCAATTCTGCCGTTTGACGAATCATTTTGTGCTTAGCAATATCGCGCAAAAAAGATTTGACCTCCGCCACATTATGCGGAGTGGGCTTCCACCCCTTGAGAGTAATGTTTTTGACAGGTCTCCGCGGAGCGGGGGTGGGGCGCATAATAAAAAACACGTTCAAACCCTCGACGTTACAAAAAACCTTTTTTCTTCAAAATTTTACGCAAATCTAACGCGCCCTTTTCTTTCAACGCATAATTGACTTGAACAATGGGCTTGTTCACACGCACAACGGAATTCAAATTGATGGGCGTGCCGGAAACGATGTAATCGCACTCACACGCGTTGAGAGTTTTCTCTAATTCTTTCACTTGCTCTTTCGAATATCCTAACGCGGGAACGACATTTTCCAATTGTTTGTATTTTTCAAATGCTTTCTTGATGCTTCCCACCAAGAAAGGTCGGGGAGAAACAATTTCGGCGTGCTTCTGCTGCGCAAAAACCATTCCCGCACCAAAGGGCATTCCACCGTGCGTCACGGTTGGACCATCTTCGACACACACCACACGTTTTCCGCGCAAATTAACCTTGCTTTCCGTGGTGAGAACAGAATCCGCATGAATAATCTTCGCACGCTTGTTAAACGTGTGAGAGTCACGCACAACGCGTTGGATTTGCTCGCGCGACGCATTGTTTTCCTTGTTCACCACAATATAATCGGCCATTCTCAAATTAGTTTCGCCGGGATGGTAGTGCAACTCGTCTCCTGCACGCAGGGGGTCAACCACCACAAACAATAACGTGGGTTGAATGAATGAAAAATCATTGTTTCCGCCGTCCCACAAAATAACATCAGCTTCTTTTTCGGCTTGACGCAAGATTTTTTCATAATTTACTCCCGCGTACACGACAATACCCTCGCGGATGTGCTTCTCGTATTCTTCGCGTTCTTCAATCGTAGCTTTGTGCTTCTTCAAGTCAGACAATTTTCCGTAGCGTTGTACTTCTTGCTTGACTAAGTTCCCATACGGCATGGGATGACGTATAACGACGGGCTTCTTCCCGGATTTTTTCAACAATTCAGCAATCTTCCGAGTGGTTTGACTCTTTCCACTACCCGTACGCACGGCACACACGGCAATAACAGGTTTACTTGAACACAATACCGTGGAATGCGGCCCCAGTAAGCGGAAATTGGTTCCCGCCGCGAGACATTGGGAGGCTTTGTGCATCACCTGTTCATGCGAAACATCAGAGTAGGCAAACACAACCTCATCCACGTGATACTTTTGAATCCACTCC
>CAZKAN010000087.1:0-3778 GCA_964550925.1 uncultured archaeon
CATGGGCTTTCACGTGACGGGAACTCCGGTATTGGCAATTAGTGATGCACTTAAACGCAATGATGAGGAAATGAAAAAGTTGTACACGGATTATTTGAGCATTTATGAAAAGGACCCGCAAAAAATTCAATCCATCATCCAATCGTTTGTTGACCCTGCCAACGTGGCCACGTATTTTGCCACGCACGTTCAAGAGGATTTGCAAAAATTAGGGTGTTCCATTGATTGGCGACCCATGTTCACAACCATGGATAAAGAATACCAGAAATTTATTCACTGGCAATTCCGCAAACTCTATGCGAAGGGCGCCTTAGTGAAAGGAAAATATCCCATTCTCTATTCGCCCGCGGACAAGAACGCCGTGGGAGAAGACGACATTAAGGACGGGGACACAGACAAAGTGCAAATACAAGAATACACGCTCGTCAAATTTCCATTTGAACAAGCCAACACCTTCCTCGTAGCCTCCACTCTGCGCCCGGAAACACTTTTTGGGTGTACCAATTTGTGGATCAACCCCCAAATTGAATACGCACGTACACGTTGGAACAACGAAGAGTGGATTATCGCTGAAAAATCGGTGGAAAAATTACAATTGCAAGGAAAGAAGTTTGAAATTGTGGAAAAAGTTTCTGGGCAAACGCTGATTGACAAGTTCGCCAGCAACCCTTTGGATGAAAAAACAAAAATCCCCATTCTCCCCGCGAGTTTTGTTTCCGCGGAGAAAGGAACAGGAGTCGTGTACTCGGTTCCCGCTCACGCCCCCTGGGATTTTGTTGCCTTGTATGAGTTGAAGCAGCAAAAGTATCCCTCTGCGGAGAAAATTTCTCCCATTACGATTATTGACACGCCTAACTTTGATGGAATTGAGAAACTTCTCGCTGCGCACAAGGCAACCAGTTTGAAGCACCGCGAGGGCATTCAAGCTGCTACTGAAGAGATTTACAAAAAGGAATTCTACGAGGGAAAAATGAACCTGAAAAATGGTTTCCTCGTGGGAATGAGTGTGCAGCACGCCAAAGAAAAAATTCTCCAAAATCTCTCTGCTAAATCGCGCTGCGACACGTTGCATGAGCCCACACGTCGAGCGTTCACGCGCGCGGGAAACCCAGTGGTTGTCGCCGTGATGGATGACCAGTGGTTTTTGGATTATTCTTCCAAAGAATGGAAGCAAAAGACGCACAGCTTGGTTGAACGAATGCCCATTTATCCCGAGTATTTCAAAAAATCCATTCATGAAGCCATTGATTGGCTAGAAAAACGCCCCTGCATTCGCAAACGTGGATTAGGAACCAAATTTCCATTAGTTGAGAGTGACGAGTGGATGATTGAGCCGCTCTCAGATAGCACAATTTACATGGTCTTTTACATCGCCGTCACGCACATTCGCGGGGCCAAGTTAACAGCTGAGCAATTGGATGAAGCATTTTACGACGCCGCGTTGTTAGGAAAGAAACTCCCTACAAATGACACACGCTCATCGATTGCGGAGAAAATTTTTGCGGAAGTAAATTATTGGTACCCCAATGATTTGAGACACACCGCGCCCGCACACATTTCGAATCACATTTCATTCTTCTTGTTCACGCACACATTGTTGTTCCCGGAGAAGTTTTGGCCCGGCGGATTGACATTCAATGAAATGCTCGTGCGCAATGGTGTCAAAATGTCCAAGTCTAAAGGAAATGTAATTCCCTTACAACATGCGTTTAGGGATTATTCCGCGGACTTGACAAGACTATTCATTGTTTCTTCCGCATCGTTTGAACGCGTGGCAGATTGGAAAGATAATCAAGTGCCGCAAGTCAAAAGTAAATTGAATGATGTGGAACGCACCCTCACGCGTGCGATGGAGTCGAACGACACCACGCTCACGCCCGCTCACGAGTGGTTAGTGGAGAATTTGCGCACGCGTTTAGGTGAAGCCTACGATGCGTACGACAAGTATGAGTACATGTACGCGGCTCAAAAAGCATTTTTTGAAACGCTCAACGAAGTAAAACGTTTCAAGAAAGTGTTTGGCGTGGATGAGTCTCCTGCCGTGAAAAAAGTGTTGAAAGAATGGGTTCTCTTGCTTTCTCCGATTACTCCCTTTTTGGCGGAAGAATTGGGAGAGCGTGCTAAATTCGGAAAGCTCGTGAGTCAAATGACCGTGGCAAAACCTCACGGAAAGCCCAATAAAGCCATTGAAGAACAAGTCGTGTTTATTGAGAGCGTTTTGCAGGATTTAGAGCACGTAAGAAAGCTTGTTCGCGGAAAACAGCCTAAATTAGGCTTTATTTACTCTAAAGATGAGAAGGAAACCGCGTGGCTGCGCGATGCCCAACCTGCATTAAGTAAGCACACGCAGTTTGAAATACGCGTGAATGATGCGCATGATCCTCTCAACAAGATGCAGAAGGCCGTGAAGGGAAGGCCTGCGATTTATTTGGAATGACTCAGGCAAGTAATTCTCAGGTCGTTTTTAATCAAACTTCTAAAAAGTTTGAACTACATTTCGCGCAACGTTTCAATTCCCAGCAGATACAATCCTTCTTCTAACGTTTGACGTATGGCATTGGCCAGTGCGAGGCGTGCCTTTTCTAATTTTTCATTCTCCTGAATGATTTTGGTTTCGTGATAGTATGTATTGAACGTGTTGGCCAAATCCAAGAGATAGTGTCCTAAAACGTGCGGGGAATAATTACGCAACGCCGCGGCAATCACTTCGTCTTTCTTCGATAAAATAGTCAGTAATATTTTCTCGGTTGGAAGTGTTAACAATCCTGCTGCGTGCACGTCCAACGTGTGGGTGGATTTTCTCAAGATGGAAAGAATTCTCGCCGTCGTGTACAAAAGATAAGGTCCCGTCTGTCCATCAAAGGAAATGCTTTCTTTAGGGTCGAACACCAATTCTTTTTTGGCATCTTGTTTAACCAAATAAAACTTCAGCGCCGCAAGGGAAATAACATTGGCGCGGCGTCTGATTTCCATTTCATCCAGCTCGGGGCTGCGCTGATGATACTCATTCAGGGCCATTTCTAACAATTCATCCATGAGCTCATCCGCGTTGACAACCGTACCGGCGCGTGAGGACATTTTTCCACTGGGCAACGTTAGGAGACCATATCCTAAATGATAACATTTTTCGGCTTGCGGCACGCCAAGCAGTTTGAGCGTGGCAAATAATTGTTTGAAGTGCATCTCCTGCTCACTCGCCACCACGTACACGATGCGTTCCAGCGCAGGGTAGTCTGCGAATCGTTTCATGGCCAGGTAAATATCCTGCGTGAAATACAAACTGGTCCCATCCCCGCGAATGACGGGTTTGTCGGGCAATCCCATTTTTTCGAGCGGAACAATAATCGCCCCATTGTCGGCTTTTTTCAACAATCCTTTTTCATACGCATCCAGGACCACGTCTTTTCCTTTCTGATAAAACTCGGATTCGTAATAATTCACATCAAACGTGGCACCCATTCGCTTGTAGGTTTGAAACATTCCATTCACAGCCCAATCATTATTTTTTTTCCAGAGTTCCCGCACGCGTTTATCGTTATTTTCCCACTTCACGAGCATGGCTTGAGCTTCCTCTTCTAACGTAGGATTGGTTTCCGCGTGCTTCGTAAATTCCGTATACCATTTTCCTACAAAATGGTCGGATTTCATTTTTTCGCTTTCGGGAGTGCTTGAGCGTCCCCATTTTTCATACGCGAGCATGCTTTTGCAGATGTGCACTCCCCTATCATTAATCACTTGCGCGCGAATCACTTTCTTCCCGTTGTGCGTGAACAAGCGA
>CAZKAN010000088.1:0-3776 GCA_964550925.1 uncultured archaeon
AATGCTTTGACGAATTCTCCATTGGAGATTTGGGTCATGGTACTATTGGCATCCGCCACGCTCCCGCTCGGATAGTAAATAGTGGTGTTTGCATTAATGTCATACACAATGTTTCCATCTATATTCGTGACAAGATTTCGAATACTGCCGGATTGACCAATATTGAGGTCGAAACCATTGTTGAGAAATTCCGTTGTCCAATTCAAATCACGCACATACACGTAGCCGTTGAAATCTCCCTGCGTGTAACCAGGTTTGTATGCGTGTGCTTGAAAAAAATACGTTCCTGCTTGTGACAGGTTGGTTGTGAGCGCGTATGTTCCGCTCAAGTCGTTTGTAAAATTAACATCATACGTTGTGGCATCAGGCCTCCGGAACGTGGCAAAAACATTAGCGTCCGTGATAGTTGTTCCGAGCGATAACCCGGTCACATTTGCAGTGAATGAAACATTTCCCGTGGAAGCGTGGCATTGGGCGTATGTTACATCCAAATCATATCCTGATTCCAGCGATGGATACCAGGTGACAGTGGGATTGGTTTGTGCAAGAACGCTCACTGGAAAAATGAGTGCGAAAAGCACGGCTAATCCAATGAACCCATACGCATGCCGGGACATGCGTCAAAGAAAATAGTCACGGTTAATATGGATTGACCTGCCGTGCCAGCGCAGGCACTATTACGGAGTCACATTGATAGTCAAACTGACATAGTTGTCCACTGGACGAATGAACCCGTAAGGAGCATACAATCCCGGATGCTCTTCCGACCATTTTTGGGAAAGTTGAGTGGCTGGAGCAACGGGGTTGACTCCAACGATATACGTTCCAGGCGGCGTACCCGGTTTTAGTTTGCCGGTAATCATTACCTTTGTTGCCCAAACGCTAGAAAAGCGGGGGAATGTGGGTCCTAATAGAAAGTATGGTTGTCCCGTGCTTTCTTCGGAGATAGTAATGTCAAAATATTTTAGCACATCGTTGTTTGGAATGAGGTGTACTCCAACCCAATTTTGAATATTCCACGCATTGGTCACAAAAACAACGGATTAAAATGATTGTCTTCCCGACAATGAGAGAGTATCAAACTGTTCGGCAGGATAGGATTGCATGCCGTTATCTCCCCATTGGTTTAATTCGGGGCGAGACCATGGTCGCAAGGAAAATTCACGATTCACGACTCCTGTTTCTAAGTCAATAAATGTATAGAATTCAGGTTGTTTGTAGTAGCGCTCATCTAACAGGCCTATTTGATAGAGTTTTCCTTGCGAAACATCATACGCAACCGCGGGAAAATCCTCAGGGATGGATGGAAGTTCGGAAAAAATGTCGGCTTCGCTTGTTAAGTCGCAGCAATCATAAAAAAATTGAGTCACTTCTTCGACGGAAACGCCCATGAATTGAGCGGCTTTTTCATACAAATCATACGATTCGCGGTCAACTGAAAATAATTTTTTCAAAAACTTTTCTTTACTCAGGGTATTTTTCATGAGTTCTAAATTGAGGGCATGATTCTCAATTGTTGTTGGAATGACGATTTCTTCCGCGCTAGTGACAACAGTATTGGTTGAATTAGTGGTGGTAGTACTGGGTGTCGTTGAGAGAGACGGAACCACGACGAGTGCAACCACTACAACTACAATGCCCAAAATAAGTAATGTGGATAATGGCAATGGCAACGCTGATTTTCCAGCAGTCGTTGAAGCGGTTGAGACACTAGTATGCGTAGATTTGTTTTCGATAGACATGATGACACCCTCTCACGAGTGACGCGTGAGAAATTAATAAATGAGCAGGCTTGCGCCTGCCATTTAACTGAACATACTTCCAATTTGGAAGGTTCCGTTGTGGTCGCCCGCAGTCATGTAGGAGTTTCCATCACCGGAGTAGCACAATTGTTGCGAACCAAATGTTGCTAAACTGGTAACCAATCGTGCACCAGCGGTGTCGGTAAACTCGTTGAAGTTGCGGCAAGTTGTTGTGTTAGGAGCAGAAGTCACCGTGACTACTGAGCAGTCCTTTTCCCAACCACCCATTCCATTGGTTCCGCATCCAGAACCGGTGCCTTGCCAGACTTTTAACACAACATTCGTGTCCGCCCCTGAAAAGGCAGCGGCAAAGTTTCCATCAATGTTCACCGTCGACGTTCCGACGTTAGTAACAGTCATACCTGCCTGCGCAGACGTTTGACAGTTGGAATCCCCCGCACGGTTGCTGTGGGGCACGGTTCGAGCCCAGTTTCCATCACTATCACTATCATACTCTGCTTTGGCTTCCGGGAAGAAGAATGCAATCGATGTGCACGGCGATCCGTACGACAACGTGATGTCTTTAGCCGAGGCAACATACCACGTCATCGTGGTCTGCCAAACCGTTGCTGCTGAAGCAATGGTGCCAAATAGTATTAGGACTGTTATTCCGATTGTTAGAATAGAAGTGTAGCGCATAGGAATCATTCTTGGAGAAATAGTTTTGAGTATATAAATCTGCTCATGTTTGTACCAACATATACACGCGGGGGCAAACACAAAGAGATATAGCCCTGCTTTACATGTTAAACATATGAAGAAAATGAGTCTTTTGGAAGCGCGGTCGCGAGCACATGAGCTTATTCGGAGCGACCATGAAAAAGTAATCAAGTTGCTCATGCTGCGCGTTGCACAAGTCAAATATGTAATGAATCGCACTCCATTATTTTCACATGAAAACGTTTCTTCGCTTCGAAGCAAGATTGAACCCCCTTCCCCGGGGTCGGGGGACGCATTAATACAGTATGCGTTGACGATGCATGAATTATTTGTAAGCAGTTACAAATCATTATTTGAACACGCTCCCGATGCGAATGAGAATAATTCGTGGTTGCGTGAGCTGGAAGAGACGTTGTTAGAAATGCGCCGCATCGTGATGCAGAATTTGTCTAAACACCCGGCGCTGCGTCCGTATAATTTACTAACCAAATTAAGCGAGCACGTGGAAAAGTATGAGGAGTTAGGAAGTGAGTACACCCTCCTTCAGACAGAAAAGAATCGTTTGCTGCGAGAGAGTATTTTTTTGAATAATGAAGCCGAAGAGCACTGTTCACGCACGGGATATGATACGTTGACACGATTGAATTCATCATTTGACAAATTAGTGATGGAGAAGCGTGCATTGAATGAACATTGGATGAATCATTGGAACTCGTTGAGCGTCATTTTCAAATGTTTGGCCGAGAATGAGAAAGCGTCTGCGTCATGGGAGAACGCACAACACAGAATGATGCACTTGTACTTGACTAATCCCGCGCTGACACGTGAAAAAGATGCGCACGGGCAAGGATTGGTAATGATTCTTCGACTTGCGGTATCCGCATTAGAGTTAGATGAAAATGTTTTCGTGGGATTGAACAAAGAAGATGTTCACGCTACTATCTTGCGTGCGCTAGAGGACCCATTATTCGTGCATTACATTGAACACGTTCACGCACTCGACGTGGCTATTGCTGCGAATCAAAATGAGCGGGACAACCATCCGTTGCACCGTGCATTAATGGATGTGGGACAGCGTGAAAATAGTATTGTTTTGAGCCAAGAGAAAGTGGAAGAGGCCATATTCAATACGATTCAATTACGAGAAAATGTGGCGAAAGAAATTCAATCAGTTTGGAAAGAAGCCAATCAGGTTTGTCAATCACAGCTTAATTTTGAATTAGAAAAAATTATTTGACAACAATGACGTGGTCAACAAATTGCGCGAGCGTTTCTACTACATCATGATGTTCGGCTGAATCAATCATGAGCAAC
>CAZKAN010000089.1:0-3701 GCA_964550925.1 uncultured archaeon
GATGTGCAAAAGTTTCCTAATTATGGTAAAATTTCCGGACAGAGTTTAGACCAACTGAAGCAAGTTCGTGAATCCGTGGAGCGTGATCCCTTCAAGCATCATCCCGCGGATTTTCGTTTGTGGCAACTTGCACAACCTCATCATGCCATGCAATGGGATTCTCCCTGGGGAAAAGGCTACCCCGGATGGCATATTGAGTGTAGTGCGATGAGTATGAAATATTTGGGAGAAAGTTTTGATATTCATGTGGGGGGAAACGACCACATTCCCATTCATCATCCCAATGAAATCGCTCAACGTGAGGGGGCCACCGGCAAACCCTTCGTTCGTTTCTGGTTGCACAACTCATTCATGAAAGTGGATGGGAGCAAAATGTCCAAGAGTTTAGGAAACGTGTACACGATTTCTGATTTAGAAAAGCGAGGCTTTTCCGCGTTAGATTATCGTTTCCTTTTACTTACGTCTCACTATCGCAGTGAATTGAATTTCACGTTTGACTCGTTGAGCGCCGCTCAACGTGCGCGCAGCTCGTGTAATGAATTTATTCGCCGCCTCCAAAAATACAATGGAAAGCATCCTCAAAAAGAACTCAAGGAATTTCTAACGCTCAACGAGGCAAAGTTCAATGAAGCATTGAATGATGATTTGAACACCCCCATGGCATTGGCCGTGTTGGCGGATTTCCAACGACAAGTGAATGCCTGGTTGAGCGCGGAAGAATTATCCAAAGCGGACACGCGTCAAATTCTGGAGTTTTTGAAAGACACTAATACCGTTTTGGACGTGTTTGATTTTGAGATGAAAGAATATACGATACCCGCGCACGTCCTCAAACTAGCGCATGAACGTGAAAACGCTCGTCAAAATAAGGATTGGAAAAAATCAGATGAATTACGCACAACGATTGAAAAAGAAGGCTACATTATCACCGATTCCAAGTCGGGTTTTGAAATCAAGCCCAAATCCGCGTAATGCCCTCGTCGCGCGTGATTCGTCGGGTTTTTAAGTGGCGTTTTTCTCCCTTTTCGCGATGAGCGAGTTCAATCTACTCTTTAACATTGGCTTCATGGTCATCGCGGCTGCATTCTCCTTGTTTGTGGCGCGCGCCCTCAGACAACCGGCGTTGTTGGGATACTTGCTCGCGGGTGTCATTATTGGTCCGTTTGGTCTGAATGTGTTTTCTTCCCAGGAAGAAATTGTCCTCTTGTCTGAGTTAGGAATTGTTTTCTTGTTGTTCACTGTGGGAGCGGAAACGGATTTAATCAAATTCATGCGTGCGGGTCCGACGATTTTGTTGGGGGGTTTATCCCAAGTCTTGTTGACCATGATTCTTTCTTTTTTTGTTTTGCCCGGGTTATCGTTCGAGGCTTCATTGTATGTGGGGTTGGCCCTCGCGCTTTCTTCTACTATTTTAGTCGTGAAAATTCTCCAAGACCACAAAGTGTTGTCTTCTTTGCATGGTCAGCTCATGCTGGGATTTTTACTCGTGCAAGACATTGCGGTGGTGATTGCTCTCCCCCTCCTCGCAGCGGGACAAACGAGTTTGGAATTGGGCTTCATTGAAATGCTCATCGTGAAAGCCATATTTTTGATTGCCATTGTTGCCTTGCTCTCGCGCTGGGTCTTTCCCTATATTTTTCGTTTGTCCGCGCAGAGCGCGGAATTATTGTATCTCACCGCCCTCGCAACTTGTTTTGCTTTCATTGGCTTAGCGTACTTGCTCAATATTTCATTAGCCATTGGTGCATTCCTCGCCGGCCTTGCGATTGCTAAACTCCCCTACAACGTGGAGGCTGTTTCACTTATTCGCGGGTTGCGCGACTTTTTCGTGACTATTTTCTTTGTTTCACTTGGAACACAGTTGAATTTTAGCATTGGGGATGTTCCCGTGCTGTTCATTGCGAGCGTCATCGTCATGGTCCTCGTGTTCAAACCCCTGGTCACCTATATTATTACTCAAATGGCCGGGTATGGTTCTCCCACCGCGTCTAAAGTGGCATTTGGTTTGACTCAAATGTCGGAGTTTTCCCTCATTTTATTATTGCAAGGAAAAACCGCCGGGGTTATTCCGCAAGATATTTACTCGTTCCTCTTACTCGCCGCAGCCGGGTCGATGGTGATTACGCCGTACATCATGGAGTACGCCCCCAAGTTGCATGATGAAGTAAAGCGTATTTTTCGCATTGGTTTGTTTTCTCACTTCGCCGTATTTTCGCGTAAAATTAAGGAGATGCAGCACGTTTCCGAGCGCAAGTTGCATGACCACGTCATTATTTTGGGGGGTGGTCGGAGTGGAAAATATCTCGCATCCGAATTAGCCCGTAAATATACCGTTGTTGTCGTGGATCACGACCCCAACATGATTGCTTTTTTCCGAGCGAAAGGGATTACGGCCGTGTTTGGCAACGCGCGCAACGTGGAATTGTTGGAAAAGTTGCACGTGGAGAAAGCCCGTCTCTTGGTGTGTGCGCTTCCTGACATGGAAGAAACCATGTTTGTTCTTGATTTTGTGAAGCATCATTTTCCCAAAGTCAAAGTGTTTGTGAAGGCCAATTATTGGGAAGAGGCTTTTCGATTATACAAGCGGGGAGCGGATTACGTTATTCTCACGGAAATCGTGGGTGGTTTTGTCTTCTTGGAGCACGTGGCCCATTTCTTGCGAAAGGGTGAATTGCTCGAAAAACCCAACATGGTGAAGTTGAAAGAACGCTCACTCGAAGAAAGGGAAGCCACGCACGGCGTAAAGAACCTGTTATAATTTCATCACCCCCCATACGTGGTATGAGGCTTGAGATTCCATTCTACACCGCGTTGGAAGCGAGTGAGCAGGATTGCATTCACGTCTCGTGCTTGAGTCTAATCAATTATTTTGCGGGTAAAAATTATTCATTAGATGAATGGTATTCCTTGTCTAAGCGAAAGCCGGGTTTTTTGGTTTATCTTTCACAAATGGTGGCGGTTTTGCATGATGCTGGGCTTGATGTCAAATATTTTTCGAGAGTCAGTCCCTTGCCGTATGGAGAGGGTGAAACGTACATTCGAGAGCATTTCGGTGAAACGGCTGAGCACGTGCTCGCGCACACAGACCTTCCCTCATTAGTCAATTCGATTCATCAATTGGTTCAGTTTAAACTATTTCAAAATAAGGTTTTGGATGCGGAAGAAATGGAAATACATTTGCAGCAGAGGCACGGCATCATTCTCATAGTGGATGGCACGATTATCCTCGGAAAAGAGGGCCCCTTTCAACGTCAAGCCATCGTTCTTACGGGCTATGATAAATCACACTTCTTTTTCCATCATTCAGGGAAGGATTTTCCCGCTCCCGATATGATTGTTCCAAAGAAAACACTCTTGGATGCGTTTAACGCTCCCAATACGAATAATGAGGTCATCATCGTGTATGGAAAACGGGCTAATCGACGATGATGGCGATCGATTTTTTTTTTAACTAAACAAAAATGCAAAAAACTAATTTGAAATGCCGGTTTTTTACGCCGACACTTCAATGTCTAATCGTTTCTTCAATTCGCGGTAGCGATTACGGATCGTAACTTCCGTGACTCCCGCCACGTTGGCCACTTCTTTCTGCGTGCGTCGTTCGCCTTTGAGTAATCCGGCGATGTACACTGCAGCGGCTGCCACACCCGTGGGTCCGCGTCCGGAGATGAGTCCTTTTCCGATGGCGTCTTCCAAAATTT
>CAZKAN010000090.1:0-3630 GCA_964550925.1 uncultured archaeon
TGTGCGTCACGCGCAACAAACGAAAACAATCGTGTGGATTGACATGGAAGGACCGGGTTATGCGCCTAAAACACTGAAGATGTATCGAAGGTTGCTAGAAGAATTTGATAACGTGGGGGTGTGTTTGCAAGCATACTTGAAACGCACGCACAAGGATATTTTATCACTCTTACCAGATAATCCCAAAATTAGACTCGTAAAAGGAGCGTATGAGCAACCCGAAAACGCAGCGTATACGAAACACGAGGAAATTAATGTACACTTCAAAAAATTACTCACATTACTTTCGGACAATGACGTTTACACGGCAGTAGGGACGCACGACATGGATATTATTTCCCACGCCCTCACGTTGCCATTTCCCACTCACTTAGAGTTTCAAATGCTCAAGGGTTTTAGAAAATATGAAAAAAAATTATTGAGCGAACACGGATACACGGTTGCAGAATACATTCCATTCGGTAAAACGTGGGAAAAATTCATTATCCGACGCATTCAAGAACGCATGAGAAGCCTGCGCTGGCTCGTGATGACGATTGCGGGAATGGATAAATAAAAAAAATAAAGGCCTACTGCGGGATTGCCATGCAACTCCCGCAAAGTAGTCCGCCGACCCGCCCAAACTTTTAGCGAAAAGTTTGATCAAAAAGGTCGCGCGGCCGGCGACCTCCGGCCATGGACAATGGCGAGTCAGATGAACTGAATTCCCGAGTCCGTGGATTTTTGTCCTAGACTTGAACCACTGGAACGGGAACTGCCGGCTTTCCAACTATCACTACCGCTCTTCGTGCTCGTGGACTTTCCGCCGTTGATGAACGGTGAACGAACGCCCGTAAACACGGTGATGACTTCGATTTTGTTTTCGAATGCCGGATTGATGCGCGCTCCCCAAATAACGGTAGCGTTGGGGTCCATTTGTTCGGTGAGCATGGTTCCCACTTGGTTGGCCTCTCCTAATGTTAATTCAGCCCCTCCCGTGATGTGGATGAGTGCTCCCTTTGCTCCCGCGATGTCAACGTCCAACAAGGTATTGTTGAGCGTGTCTCCCACGGCCTCTTCCACGCGATTAACCGATTTACTTTCTCCCACGGCAATCATGGACAAACCGCGGCCAGTCATGATACTTCTCACGTCGGCAAAGTCCAAGTTGATTAAACTGGGTTGAGTAATGGTTTCCGTGATACCTGAAACAACACGCGCAACGAGTTCATCCGCCACGCGGAAGGCATCTTGAATAGGCAAGTTAGGAACGAGTTCGGCGAGGCGATTGTTGTCAATCACAATGACCGTGTCGCAAATGCCCGCGAGCTTCTGAATTCCTTCTTCCGCCTTGAATGTGCGCGCACGCTCAAGTTGGAACGGGTACGTGACCATGGCAATGACAATGGCACCCTGTTCCTTGGCAATGTTGGCGATGACTGGGGCACTTCCCGTACCGGTTCCCCCACCCATTCCCGCACAAATAAATAACATGTCAACTCCCTTGAGGATTCCTTCCAAATCACTCTTGGAAACTTCCGCAGCCTTTTCTCCTACTTCAGGATAACCGCCAGCACCTAATCCACGTGTAACGGATTTTCCAATCAGGATTTTGGTGATTTCATCGGAAATAATGGACAAGTGTTGTTTGTCCGTGTTCACGGCCGCGAGTTGCGCGCCGGAAATATTCATATGAGCCAAGCGATTGACCGCGTTACAGCCCGCTCCACCGGCTCCAATAACCATAATCTTAGGCACGGAAAACTCATCAATATGAACGTTTTCCTCCGTGCGCGATTTCCCCTCTTTAACGGCATTGACCATCGATTGCATGTGTGACACCCCTCTTTCCCCTCACGCGCGTACCAATAACGCGAAAACGCATTCGTGAATTGCGAGTATATCCTCATTTGAGATTAATAAACATTGGCGACAATGAACGAAAAACGAAATGGGGATTAACGGAAAGCAATTATGTATGAAAAAGAAGGGTTGTTATGTTAGGACAAGTTGAGCGTGGAGAAAAACGCCCCCTCACACGTGGAGGATGTGACGTTTGAGAAGGAAAAAACAGGCGAAGGCGTTGTCACGTCTGCAGGGATAGAACAAAGAGTGGATTGGCCATACGAATAACTTTCATTGTCCGCCGCGGAAATACGAATGCGGCAGTTTCCTGTACTTGTTTCAAGTCCAAGCGTTTCTACCAACAACGGAAAACCATCCTGCGTTTTCCCAAACAAACCTAATGACTTGTTACATGAACTGAACGCGGACTCAAAACAGATTTGGTTTTCCGCAGGCGTGCCATCTACGCAAAACGTTACTGCATCACCAGGACGATTAGGTTCATTCGTCGTGGATTCCGTTTGAAGGGTAGGAGCATACGTCGTGTTTTGCGTCGAAGAAGGGGGAGAAACACATCCCGCGACCAAAAAAAGAACAAGCACTCCCAAAACAGCCATGAATGCGTTCATACAAAAAATACACCACTTCCCCTTTTTTAATTTAAGGGGAGGGGAGAGTTCTTAAAGAAAAAAACAAGTGAGAGTGTAGTTATGGTCCTGAATTGGCTCAAAAAGATTCTCCAGCCGGAAACCAAGAACGAAAACAACTCATTACACACGATGGGACCAGAAGAATTACTCACGCACGAAGAAATGGACGAAGATGAAATGGAAGTAACTCGTGAACGCACGTCCCACGAGGAAAATGAAACGGCGCAGGATTCACATGCACGAGAAAAGGAAGATGACGAACACGCGACGCGTCACGCGCCACTAGTGAAAGAAAACGCCCTCAAAGTAATGGAAGCCGCCTTGTTCATGGGAGGAAAAGGGTTAAGCGTCGAGGAATTAGGAAAAATTGCCAATGTTCCCTTGCTCAAGACCCGCGAATATTTGCCTGAACTCGTGGAAGCATTTAATGCGCGCAACTCAGCATTGGAAATTGTCGAAGACGCAGGAGGGTATCGCATGCGCGTCCGTTCACCGTTCGACGAAAAAGTATCGCACTTAGCAGGCGTAGGAGAACTCAACCCCGCGGAAATGAAGACACTCGCATTCATCGCGTACAAACAACCCTTGTTACAATCACATTTAGTTCAAGTGAGAAGCAACACCGCGTATGACCATTTGCAAAAACTAGTTGAAACGGGATTCGTTTCACGCGAACCGAGAGGAAGAACATACGTTTTACGCACAACGAAGAAATTCGCCGAGTATTTCGGAACGAATGCACTCAAACTCAAACCCATCACCGCGGAAATGAAAAAAGAAATGGACGAAATCAAGGCCGTGGACCAATCGCAGAGTGAAGAATTATCCTAGTAATTGGAAAACGTTCTCGTATGACGCAGGATAGGATCGCTCAATTTTACGAAACGTATCCTTACCCCCACGTCCATTACTTTGACGTGAAACGCGTACAAACGTATGCTAAACCACTCCTCGCAAGTGCGAACATACGCATGAATGACCTCGCGGGAAAAACCATTTTAGACGCGGGATGCGGAACGGGAGAAATAAGTATGAGCATGGCCACGCACGCTCAACAAGTAGATGCGTTTGACGTGAGTGAAAACTCATTAATTTATGCCAAAAACATGGCCCAAAAATTACACATTCAAAATATTCATTTTTTTCAACGCGACAT
>CAZKAN010000091.1:0-3621 GCA_964550925.1 uncultured archaeon
GTGTATGGTGCAGAGCGACCTATCCCTTGTTGAGCAGGTTTTCCGTCAGTATAAGGAGAATCTCAAGTTGAGTTTGTCTTTTTCCATTCTTCTCGTGTTCATTTTCTTTTTCTTGCGTTTTTCCAATGTGGCATTGTTGAATGGCACGTTGTTTTTTGATTATTCATTCGCTCCATTAGGCATTGAAGTCGTGGCCGCGGAGGCATTAGCCGTTCTCGTGTTCATTGCCATGTATTCTATTCTCTTGACCTTATTGCTTTTGGCCGTGCGGAATGATTTGTCTCACATTAAAGTGCATTTTTATTTGCGCGAAATGGTGCAAAAGTTTTTTGTCACGGTTTTTTTGTATTTTGTATTGTTGAGCATTCTTTTTGTCTTAGTCGTAACATTGGGGGTTTGGTTAAACCTCCCTTTGATGTGGGTCAATTTAGCATTGCTCCTGGTTTCATTGTCATTGATTTTTGTTCCCCAATCCTTAGTGGTGGATGAGAAGCCCATTGTCGAGTCTATTGTCACTAATTGGTATGTCATTCGCACGAATCCATTGGATTTTGTTCTCGTGGTGGTGCTTTCCATGGTTGCGGTGGGCATTCTTCCATTAGTTGAGAGTGCGGTGGATTATTTCGTGTACGCCGGAAGATATGTCACGGTGTTGCTCATGTTTGTGGTCATCATTCCTTTCATTGAGATTTTGAAGACCATTCTGTACATGAATCGTTTTGAACTTGTACGCGGTCACGAGTATGCACGTAAACGCCACCCCGGTTTGCGTGGGTTGACGATTGCTAAGAAGAAATAGTTTTACTCAATTGAATTTTTTTATTTTTGCGTATTTTTTCAATCGTCAACGAACTAGTCTTTCGTATAGTAATAGTCCCCGGCCTTCTTTTGTTCCGTGTCTTTGACGCTGCCGGGTTTATTGACACGTGGTCTGCGCGTGGATTGGTCTCTTCTCACGCTGATGCCTAATTGTTTGAGTAATCCATTCATTCCTTCTTCCATGCCCACGGGCCCGTGTACTTTTCCGTTGAGCGTGGGTTCTCCCTCGAATAATAATAGTCTATCCGACACGTAGTCCATGAACATGAGGTCGTGGTCCACTACCAAAACGGTTTTTTCTTGCACGTCCACAATGTTTCGTATCGTTTTAGCTACTTGTAATCGTTGCTCCACGTCTAACATGGCCGATGGTTCGTCTAACAACACGAGGGGAGCGTCGCTTCCTAATGCGGCAGCAATGGCCACGCGTTGGAGTTCTCCTCCTGATAATGTGTCTAATTGTTTTTCATATAATGTTGGGAGGTGTAATGGTTCCACGAGCAAGTGTTTGGCTTCCCGTGATGCTACACTCATGCGTGTGTGCAAAAATTCTTCCACTGTCGTGTTGGGAATTGGTTCCACGTACTGTGGTTTGTATGCCACGGGAATTTTTTGGGGTAAGTTTCCTTGGGTGGGGGTCAGCATTCCTGCGAGTGTTTTCACAAATGTTGTTTTTCCTATTCCGTTTGGGCCAAGTATTCCAATGCTTTGGTTCGTATGAATCGTTCCCGCGTCCGCGTGCAATGTGAACGAGCCCTGTTTCACGTCAAACGCAGGCCATGTTAACAGGGGGGTTTGTTTCTTGATGTCTCTCGCGGATTTGTCCAAAAATGTAATGGGTTTGTCCCTAAAACGATAGTTTTCATCCTTGGCATACCCGTCTAAGTATTGATTAATCCCCTCTCTCGTGGGGTGTACACTTGAAACCACTCCAAACACGGAGGGTTGTCCAAACATCATGTGCACGTTATCCGACAAATAATCGAGTAATACCAAGTCGTGTTCCACCGCTAACACGCTTCGTTCATCCGTTACTAGTCCTCGAATGAATCCGGCTGCTCTCAATCGTTCTCGTATGTCCAAGTATGAAGATGGTTCATCAATGAAATATGTTTTTGCATCCTTGAGTGCGCACGCGGCTAATGCTACTTTCTGGAGTTCTCCTCCCGACAAGTGTTGTAATTCTCGTTCGGCTATTTTTTCTAATCCCAATTCACGCACAACAAAAGGTGTTTTTTCCGCGTTTACCTGCATGAGTAATTGTTTCACGTTTCCTTTGTACGTGCGCGCAATCTTTTCGACCATTTGGGGTTTTACGGAAACGGGGTGTTTTTTGTTGGCGATTTCTGAGAATACCGAATACAATTCTTTTCCGCGGAATGTTTCCAATAATGCATTATAATTCTCGGGTTTGGTTTCATATTTTCCCATGTTCGGAATCATGTTTCCCGCGAGGATGCCTATAGCGGTTGTTTTTCCCGTCCCGTTACGTCCAACGATTCCTGTTACTTTTCCTTTTTGGGGAATAGGGAGTTTGTGCAAGCGAAATGAGTTCACTCCATAGGAATGGATGGGTTCTCCAAAGTCCACGTCTAAATTGATGATGGTGATTGCCCCAAATGGACAAATGCGGGGGCAAATTCCGCACCCCGTACATAGTTCTTCGGCGATTTGTGCCTTTACTTTAATCGTGTTCTGCGTGATGCATTCGCTCCCGCTCCTATTCACAGGGCATTTTCGCTGGCACAACCAGTTACACTTGTCCGGGTAACACTTGTCGTGGTCAATCACCGCAATGCGTTTCAAACTCATACTTTTTTCCCAGTATTTTTCGTTTTCACGTTCACGCGCTCAAAAATAACACAGACATGAGTGCGATGAACAATGATGCGAGGACGATGCCTCCCCAGAATGTGGAAGCAAGCATTTGTACTAATGCGTGCGTGGGGTCGGTGACTCCATTATAGTGTGTAAACGCCACGAGGAATAGGATAACTGCCACTCCCATGGATAACCATCCGGCCTTGCTGAGGGGTTTCATACTAATTTTAGCACGCTCAGCGTTTTAAATAAAAGGTCCAGGGACCCTCTTTCTATTCATGAAAATCCTCTCTATTAAGCCTGTGGAAAACACGTTTAGCGTGGAATGCCATTCTGCAGAAGACTTTCAGTTTATTTCCACCCTCATCCACGCAGGAGATTTTGTTTCAGGGGAGACGGACCGTAACATTAAGCCCCGTGAACCGGGCCAGAAGCCTTTTCGGATTAAGATGCACATTACCCTTAATGCGCAACATGTTGAAGTGGATGAACACACTCCTTGTTTGCGCGTCTCGGGTTTGATTGAAGCTGGCACCCCTCCTGAGTTTGTGGAAGTGCACGCGCAGCATGCGCTTGTTTTCAATTTATATCACGCGTTGCGAGTACAAAAAAAGCAATTGTTTCAGCATGACATACAACGCTTGCGTGAGCGTGAGAAGGAGAGTCAGAAACCGCTTTACTTTGGTATTGTTTTAGACGATGAAGAAGCTCTCTTGTTGCAAGTCTCTGGTTCGGGTTTGAAAGAATTAGGTAAAATTAATGCGTTGAAATCCGGGAAGCAATTCAAAAGCGAAGCCAACTCCGCGGTGTATTTTGAAAAGTTGGCTGAAATTATTTTTGCGAGTCCTCTTCAAACGATTATTGTGGCGGGTCCCGGTTTCACGCGCGAAGAGTTGGTGAATTACTTGCGCGAACACACTCCTAAAGGGAAAGAAAAAACATTTTTGAGCGTGGCTACTGCCGACACGGGGCAAAAAGGTA
>CAZKAN010000092.1:0-3557 GCA_964550925.1 uncultured archaeon
TGCCAAGGTTTCGACCCGGGTTCAAATCCCGGCTCTCGCATACCGTTTTCAATCAGCCCCAAGGGAGTTATTGCAAAGAATAACACCCCATCATTTCATGCCTTTTTGCAACACATTCAAATACACTAATTCATATTTTTCGGAATGCCCACTTTGCGAAAATGGAATCCAAGACGAATCCGGAAAATTTGGAGACACTTAGTTGCAACGCGACGCGAAGATTTACGCGGAGAGGAACGAAAAGGAGAAGGACGCGATGCAAGTCCAAAAAGTATTCTCAAATATGGAAGAAATTTCTTACGAGAATTCGGAAGCAAAAAACTGGCGGGTGGAAAAATAAAAGCCGTTCTGTCGGCCGGCTCGCATGAATCGCCAGTGTACATCAGTTTTCTCAACTACGAAAATAAACACCCAATGCAAGTTGCACTAGCCAAAATGGGATTTACTAAAAATAGGGTGGTAATTGAATCCATCCAAGGAGCTGCGGGAAAACTACAAACGGCTCACTTGAATGAACTGCTCAACGAACCATGGCCGAATGCAATGATTCGAATGGTAGAAGAACACGCACGAAAACACGGATTCAAAAAAATTATTTTGAGAGAACCAAATAACATGTATTGGTATCGCAACCCGTTCACAGGGCATGAACCTAGTTCTGCCATGCATGAAGAAAAAGCCGATAAAATTCGAATGCAAATTAAAGGGTTTTACGCGCAAGTCGCTAAAAAAAATGGTTTCGCAAAAAATGCCGATGGTGATTTTGAAAAAGACTTGTAAAAAAACTATAATTATTCCAATGTCTTTTGAATAACCTGCTGAATCTCATTGAAAATAATAGAAGGGGCGTTGGGAACCTCGTGATGTTGCAAGCAGCGGCACTGATACCCCTCGTTCACGTCCCCGACTAAAATAATAGGAGAATGATAATCGGCAGGAAGACCATTCACCAAACGCTGCGTACGAGAAGCAGGGGCGCGACAATTGGGATAATCACAAATGCCATTCAACTTAGTCACTTCATCCGCGAGACTCAACAAGACGGGCATACTACCAAAAGGTTCGCCACGAAAATCAGTATCCAAACCTGCCACAACAACGTTTTTGTTCTGCTTCAACAACTCCAAAACAACGGGAACAATTTTACTCCCAAAAAAATGAATCTCATCAATCGCGACAAGGGAAGTGTCACTCTCCACGTGAGAAAAAATCTCCTCGGGAACGTGTTCATTGACAAACACACACTCATGAGAAAGGGAACCAAAACGCGAACGCATCACCAAATCACGAGTATCCAATTTGGGTTTGAAAACCAAAAACTTTTCACCCTTCATGTACTTCAATTTTTCCACACGATGCAACAAGGCTAAACTTTTCCCACTTTTCATGGGGCCGGAAAAAACTTCCAACACGCCGGGCTTGACGAAAGGATGATAGGATGCAGGCATGAAAACGAATACGACAAAACTTGCATTTAAGGGTTGGTCACGTAGAGAGAATGAAACCTTTATTCAGCGACGAATAATCAATCTCGCGATGGAGCGGAACAACTCCAGTCTCTTTGAACTTTTTATATTTGTAAAGATGCTTCGGGTTTGCCGGTTTAATCTCATTAAAGAAACGGTCAATTTCATTTTTGCCGCGAATTTGAATGTCCCAACCGTTAATACGCGCAGTGAAACCAAAATTGACTAGTAACTCTTGCACTTGCTTCTGAAACACCCCATCCGCTGAAGTATATTGAATCTGAATGCTGGTCTTGTGATGGCGATGAACGCCACCATCGGTATCGAATAAACCGCGCAAAAAAGCACGTTTGTATACATCGCTTAGATAAATTTGCGGCGGAATTATCATGTGTCCTTTCTTGTGTCCAATCGGAAATGAAAACTCTTTTGAAAGATGGGCGTGAACCATTTTTGAATAGAGAAAAGTGTGCATTTCCTGCGAATTTTTTTCGAAACTAAATTTTGTATCTAATTCGAACAACGACTTGAACAATGATTGCACATGAAACAAATGATACAAGTAGTCCGATTTTGAGTCTCCACTTACATCAATGCGAAATTTTGAACGAAAAAGACACCCATCACCAAATAAAACACCCAAAAACTCGGCCATTTTCTCACACATGGTTGAAATCACTGCTTTTTGCAATGAATAATTATTATTAACAAATGTGAACGAATTGGTATCGACCGCCACACTAGAAAGTTGAAGAAGTTTTTCTAACTTTTCACGAGGGATGCGACATTTTCCTTTGCGATAAAAATACATCATTGAACGACAAACACCTAATTCTTCCCAAATACGTCTCCAAGAAAGATTACTTTTTCTCTTTGCCCCTTGAATCAACAAACACTGTTCCTTACGAGCAATATCTAAGTAGAAAGGCATTTCGAAAGAAAATTTCTGTAGACAATAATCCAATCTTTACTGAGGGGCGAGACCGCCAACTTCCGCCGAAAAATGAAGGCCTATTAAAAATTATCCGAATAAGAACCTGAGTAGGCAGCGATAGCACAGTAGTTAGTGTGCGACCTTCCCAAGGTCGTGACCCGGGTGCGAATCCCGGTCGCTGCATCGGGCCAGTTCCGGCTGGCCGCTACGGTGTCGTGGTGTCGATGCCCGACACCACTCTTTTACGCACGATTAAAATCTCGAAGAACACTCTTTCAACATGGCAAAGCCCAAAAGGAATGAAAAACGCGTGACGCCGCAGCAAGCAATTGCTGTCGAACGAATGTGGCGATTATTTGAACTCGCGAAAGAGGAATGGAAAAAACACCCGAAGCGCAGCCGGAGGTATATTGAACTCATTCAAGGATTTTCCACGCGCTTCAGGGTTGCCATACCGCGCGAAATAAAAAATTCGTTTTGCAAAACGTGTGGAAATTTATGGATGGAAGGAGAAAATGTGAAAAGACGTATTAAGGGAAATACACTCAACTCGAATTGTTTAATTTGTAACACGCTAACACGGAGAAAAATACGCGAGGAAAAAAAATGAACAACCCAAAAAAGGAAATGTGGTTCCGCGCGAAAGAATATGGATGGGGATGGTACCCCTCTACGTGGGAAGGATGGGTGCTCACGCTGGGATACATCGCTATTGCCATCGTGGGAGCATCACTCACCACTGCCAATCCCACAACCCCATTTGCGCGGATATTTTTCCCATTTTTGGTTCTCTTTACGGCCGTGTTCATCTTCATTTGTTATGCGCGCGGAGAAAAACCCGAATGGCGATGGGGCGGGAAACCATTGTTCAAGAAAAAATAAGTGAATTAATTAATGACGAAATAAATTAGCTACTTTTTCAAACGTTAACTCGGAAAAGTTTGAAATAATTATTGTAGCATCATGAAATGTTTGACGAATACCTGCATTAGGAGAATAACCAACTGATTTCATTCTCGCAGCATGAATAGAAGCAAGACCGGTGGATGTGTCCTCGACACCGATGCAATTTTTGGGAGACACCTTCAACAATTGCGCGGCTTTCAAATAGGGTTCGGGGCTTGGTTTCCCGTGCGCAACATCATCAATCGAAACAG
>CAZKAN010000093.1:0-3537 GCA_964550925.1 uncultured archaeon
GTCGTGGACGCAATTACCAACACGAATGATGGTCCCATAGTAACGTTTGAAGGATTAGTGGACGTGCTCAACAATCCCATGCCAGGAATTTCAGCCACGCAAGACGTGTTTGCACGCTTCTCGGTGAAATGGCCCAAAACCATGGCCAGCCAAGGAGGATTATTTGTGCGCGTGGGAGAAGATTCCGTGGTGAGCGTGGACACGCAACAGGAAGGAATCATTGGAGTCAACGGCGACGCGGACAAAATAACGTATGGTAGGTCATGGAACCCAACTCCCCTTCCGGGAAAAGAAACGAAAGACCGCGCAACGAATGGAAAAGCCGGAATATTCAACAAGTGGGTGGAAATCCTCGTGGACAAACCACTCGGAACACAAACATTTGACATCCGTTTACGCGCGCGCGAAAATGCGAATGAGGAAAGCGTAAACGTGTATTACCGCGCATTCGTGCAAAATACGAATCAAACGATTCGCACGCCCACAGATACAGAATTGGGAACAAGTACATTCAACACGAAAAAATCAGGGTTGTATGCCGCGAGTATGAGTACACGTGTCAACGTGTATGAGGACATTCCTTTCTGTCAAGGAAAAATATGCGTTACGTTAAACGTAATTGACGCGGACAACCGAACGTATCCGATAGGGGGAGTGCAAACACTCATTGGAAAAAATTATGCACTCCAACTTACTGTACAAACCAACGCGGGAACGACTGCAACGAATACAACCACGGAAGGATTAGTTTCTGGAACGAGTGGAAACGCTTCAGCGGCAACCGTGAAAATAAGCACGGACAATGAAAATCCCCTCCTTTCATTCACGAAAAATGAATTAGGAACATTTGGCACGTTCAATGATTCCGGAAAACGAGAAACGAGCACCTCATTCAATTTGACGGGAACTAATTCCACCGCAGGAGCGCGTGCGCGCGTGCACTTCCTCCCTGAAAGTGAAGGAGACGCCGTGTTAAACGTGCAAATTATTTCAGGAAACGAGTCACTCACTCAAACGATTCCTATTCGAATTGTGCAACCTAAATTATTGAGCGTGGACATGCCTGAGTTGGTGGAAAGCGGAAAACCAATCGTTGTGCGTGTGCTGGACGCGAGTGAACAAACCCCTATCACGCACGCACTCATCACATTTACCGATGTTGCGGGAAAGTTCTCCGGAAGCGTGAAAGGGACGAATACTAACCAAAAAGGAGAACAAGGACAGTACACGTTTGACAAAGCATTAAGCGCGGGATTATACCACGTGCGCGTGTCCATGGATAAATACGCGGACTATGAAACGGGAATACGCGTGGGCGTGGAACAACCCCTCGTGATGGATGAAAAAGTAGTGATCACTATTCCATTCGGACAAAAAACAGTTACCAAAAATGTTACTATTACCAATGCGACAAACACCCCTATTGCCAACCTCACGGGAGAAATTACTCCCATTGGAAAATTTCCGTCCACTTTGACCTGGGGCGTGGGCACACTCTCAACTATTGCGGGGAATGGGAAAGGAACCATTCCTATTACTCTCACGTATTCCGGCGACACCACGTCAAGTGAAACCATCCAAGGAAGTGCCGTGTTAAACGTGCACGGAGAAGCTGGGTTCGCGTTCAAAGTCAATGCACGTTCAACGATTGAAGCAGCATACAATCCCAAGCTCGACCCTTCGTGCTTACAGTTCTCCAAAGAAAAAATATCCGTTACCTTGCAGAGCGAAAACCAACCGTATGGAAACGCATACAATGGAAGCACGTTCAATGAAAATGCAAGTTATTATGGTACGTCAAACATGCCCAACGCGAACGTGTACAATGCGCAAGGGTATAACACGTATGGGTATGACACCACTGGAACGTATCAAAATGCAGAAACGAAACGCGTGAATGTGAAAGTGAAAAATAATTGCGGAGAAACACTCAATTTAGTTCAAGGAATTACGCAACATGATGGACAACCGCAAGTAGATGGATTGCGCATCGCAGCAATCGATTCGTCGTTGCAATTGTCGAATGGCCAGGAAAAACAAGTCGACTTTGAAGTATCGAATCAATTATTCCGCGCGGGATTTTACGCGCAACCGGTTCAATTCTATGCCACGTTTTCTTCCCCTCAAGTCATCGCCTCACTTCCCTTCGACATTCAATTCTGGGACCGATCCACGGCCATTCTCGCACCCGAAACGATTGAACTCTCCCTCATCAAGACGGGGAATCAAAAAGCATCCGATCGTGCTAACATTCCCATTACCAACATTGGATCATCCCCCATCTACGGACTCACGGCCACTCTTGAAGGAGAAAACACGAATGATGTGACATTCAAACTGGAAAATCTCCCCGGAAAAGTAGGCGGAAACATGAATGTGTTGTTGCCGGGGCAGACACTCTATCCTCCTATTTCCATTCTCGTGGAAAGCCTGCGCGATGACTCAGCGTTAGCGAGCAAACGCATCCTTATTTCAGGAATGATTGAAGGACGAAAAGTCATGCTGCGAGAAATTAACGTATACGCGCGCACGGGAAGCAGTTCATGCTTAGACGTGAGCGCGTTTGACACGCCTGTTAGTTTTATTTCGAGCGAAATACAAGGAAGCATTTCCAAACGTGTAACGATTCAAAACAAGTGCTTAGAACCCGTACGCGTAACTCGTTTGGAAACACCTAAACTGGGAACGAATACGCTTGAAATTTCATCCGCGGATGGGGATTCAACCATTGAAATGAATGATGAAAAAGAATTCAATTTGACGCTTGTTAAGAGTCAAGCATTCAAGAACCAATTCAGCATTCAAGTAGTGGGCCTATTACAATTATCCCAAAAAACCATTTCCTCGAACGCATTGCCCGTATTAGTCGCGTTGGGCAGTCAAGAATTAGAATTCTCGCAAGCATCCAATCCCGTGCAAGTGGACGTGTGTGAGGGGGGAAAAATAACGGTGCGCTATCCCATTCTCGCCAAAAAAGATGAGTGTTCCCAAGCGTATTGTGATGCGGAACAAGCCAGTCACATGATTTCGGAAGCGATTGAAAAACAACTCGCTAAGGCCGTGCAACTCATGCAAGCCAAAAAGAATGATGCCGGGGCGTTTAACGCATGTTCCGGTGGAGAACGCTATTGTACATTTGCCCAACTCGGACTAACGAGTCCATCGTTCACGATTTACTTGCAGAATGACATACTCACAACGAGTATGCTATCCTACGTCATGAAATCAGGGGCTTATCCTCGTTTAGCGGGAATGCTCGTGTCTGGAGATAATACGTTGAACGCCACGAATGGAGAGAGTGCGTTTGCGTCTCACTTAGGAACAGGGTTTGGAAACGCGGTGTATTTGCCAGAAATTAATGGTTGTGGAAAATACGACGTGACTATTTTGGGCGGCGTGGAAGTAGTAGCGGGGCAATTGCAGAGCGACAAATTGAGCACGGGAATCATTCTCAACCAAAAAGAAAACACGGCCGAGTGCCAAGACAAAATATACAACGCTGCTAATTTCTTACCCAAAAACAAATCATTGGGAGTA
>CAZKAN010000094.1:0-3484 GCA_964550925.1 uncultured archaeon
GAATTATCATTGAAAAAAAAGAGGATGTCAATGGAAAACGCAGAATATGATAAGATGCACCAACTTGAGAAAGAAAATTGGTGGTACCAAGCGCGCAAGGATTTAGTTCAAAAATTAATTAGAAAATTTGTTGAGAAACCTCACACGCTTATCGACGTCGGATGCGGGAGCGGAATGATTTTAGAATCATTTACAACCATCCCACAAAAAGTAGGAGTAGAAACACACCCGAAAGCGGTGAAATACACGCGCGATAAAGGATTGACCATTGTTTCATCACTGAATGATGCCCCTAACCAAGCTGACGCAATACTCATGATGGACGTGTTAGAGCACGTCGAAGGAGATTACCAACTTTTAGAAAAAGCGCTAAGCAAATTGTCAGCGCGCGGAAAAGTATTCATCACTGTACCCGCATTCCAATGGCTGTGGTCGAGACACGATGAGTTAATGCACCACGTGCGCCGTTACTCACGGAAAGAACTTGAATTAAGCATTCAAAGAGCGGGCGGAAAAATAGAATACATTTCATATTGGAACATGGCCTTTTTCATTCCGGCGGTGGTACACAAATTATCAACTCCCAAAAATAATGAAGTCGAAAGTGACTTGAAGCCGGTGTGGAAGCCCATCAATCGTTTGCTCCTCACAATTCTGAAAATAGAAAATAGAATCAGCAGCATAATTCCCATTCCACTAGGAACAAGTGTTTACGCAGTAGTGTCAAAGCAAGAAAAATAATACTGAACTATCCGCGGGGGACGCACCTATTCAACTGGTAAGTATTTTGACGAGTTATAGCGTGTAAAAATGATAATCGCCGTTTTCGACCGGCGGCACCGAAAGACTTGGAGATTACTTCGTAACCTCCAGAGGCTACTCTTACGACTTATAGAGAGCAAAAAATGATGATTGCACAGCGCGGGTTTCGCCCCGCGGAAACGATATAGTGGAATGGCAAGCCATTCCACGGCTATTCTTACGACTTACTTAGAAAAAAAATGATGATTGACAGCGTTGGTGCGGCTCCAAGAAAGATCCCAGTGCCACGGTCCACCAGTGCGCGTTTCACTTCCGGGTTCGAAAAGGGACCGGGTGGGACCACGCCTGTATGGCCGTCAATCAAACTATTTACCCTTGGAAAAGAGTTATAAAGGTTGGGTCGTCGCCTTCTTTTATGACCGGCGACGGGTTCTCCATTTACGCAAACGCTGGCGAGTCTTCATTATTTGAACAAACTGCCGCTGACTGTTCATTTCATCACCACGATACATGGCTCTCGCCCGGATACCGGTGTGAAAAATAGCATGTTTTTGAGACTCTGCAAAAAAATGCTCTAAGAAGTATTCTAATCCGTAACCTTTGATGAGAGACTTTTGTTTAGAAGAAAGTAATTGGTACACCGCTGGCATGCTGAATGAACGTAATCCAGATAATGAAATGTGAGTTTCAAAGGGCATCCACCCCTCACGAAAACTCGCAGTCACCATGAAGGATTCATTCAATGTCGTTCGTGCATCGACATAGTAAATCAACTTACTCAATGCATCGGATGGGAGTTTGATTAAGTCTGCATCAAGCACCACTACGGCGGATGGTTTTGTTTTCGCGGCTTCACGCAGTCCTGCAAAAAAAGCCGATGATTTTCCTCGATTCAGGGAGTAGCGCCGAACATGCGCGCCAGCTGCTAACGCTTCACGCACAGTATTATCACGACTTCCATCATCGATTACAATAATATTTCGAGCAAGGCCGGTCTTCTGCACCAGCTTAATAGTATGGCCCACAAATCCTTCTTCATTATGTGCCAATATGACAACGGCAGCTGGTGGAGTAGACGATTGCACTTCTTCCGAAGACGTGCAGAGTATTTATTTGTTTAGAATGACGACTACAATTTGTCTTCGTCGTCTTCCTTTTCTTCCTCTTCTTCTAAGTCTTCATCGTCGTCTTCTTCTTCGACAACCACGGGTCGTTTGCGGTTTTTTCCTTTGATGGGGGACAAGTCTATTTCGTCTTCGTTTTCTTCGTCCATGTCGTCATCTTCGGATGCTTCTTCTTTTTCCTCATCTTCCGCTTCTTCCTCTTCTTCAACCGCGTGTGCTTTCTTCGCGGGTGCTTTTTTTGCCGGGGCTGCTTTGGCAGCAGGCGCGGGAGCGGCTTCCATTTCTTCATCGTCATCGAAGTCGTCTTCTTCGTCTTCGTCTTCCATTTCCGCTTTCTTTTTGCGAGGTGTGGCACCGGATTTCATTCCGCGCACTAAATCATCAGCCGTTTCTAAACCACGTATCATTTCTTTTTCATTTTTGGCACCGGCACAAATGACTTTACCATTCTTGAACAACAACATCGTCAATTTAGGATCGTCCATACGCAAAATGGCACCGGGGAATTGTTCGGGTTCGTATTCCACATTCTCTAATTGCATCGCAGTGGCGAACAAATCCAAGTTTTGGTGTAAATTTCCCGTTGCAACCAAGTTCACGACTTCGTATTCAATTGTTTTCAAAATTTTCACGGAAGGTTGAATTTCATTAATCATTTTGTTGGCTTTTTTTATCGCAACGTCAATTTGACTCTGCGCACTCGCTCCAGAACAAATAATTTTTCCATTTTTGAATAAGAGCATGGAGACTTTGGGTTCTTTCATCTTGAGAATAGCCCCAGGAAATTGTTCGGGCTCATACTCGATGTTGGGCACGGACATGGCGAGGTTGTACAAATCCAAGTTGGCGTTTAATCCGCCGCTCGCGACGAGGTTGACAATCGCATAGTCAATGGTTCGTCCCTTGTGGACAAAAGAATGCTGTTCGAATTGCTGTCCGGAACCTTCACTCATATTACATCACCCAACCGGCCCGGCAGACACTTTTTTCATCGGAAATTAGTGCTTTAAAAGGGCCTTTATATAGAGTCTTCCTACTCAACCGCTTTTTAAAGCTATTTAAATGGTCAAAAACCGTCAATGACCGAGGAAACACGCTCAACGAGGCAAAAGGGAGAAACACCCCTCATACGAGGGAGAATAGGAGGGTTTCGCAACCAATAACCCCCATTTTAATGTTGAAGTGGCGTGTCCAAGATTGTGCCCTTTTGTTTGGCGCGCGTTTGAACGCTCAACAAGGGTGTTTTTCCCCCGGCTTCGCGTCGCCTTATTAAAGATTTCTCTTTCCTTTTCGTATATCAAGTTTTAGATGGGTTGAAAACTATGGCTGGAAAAAAAGCACGCGGTCATCGCGCGAAGACAAGGGCAAAGATTACGGGAAGTAAAAATCGCCCCACCGTGACGCAATTGTTGCGCACCTACGACGAAGGTCAAAAAGTTCAGATTGTCATTAATGGAACCATTCACAAAGGAATGCCATTCCGACGTTTCCACGGACTCACGGGTGTTGTTTTAGGCATGCAAGGCCGCGCCGTGCGTGTGGCGGTAAAACAAGGCAGTCAAGATTGTGAGTTAGTTGTGAACCCCATTCACTTGAAA
>CAZKAN010000095.1:0-3473 GCA_964550925.1 uncultured archaeon
GGATTTGAACCCGGGTCGAAACCTTGGCAAGGTTCCATCCTAACCACTAGACTACTCTCGCAAACTTTTTAGGAAAAAGTTTGATCAAAAATCGTCAAATTTTCCCTAATCTTATTCATTTTCCCTGGGGATGGTTTTTAATGGCTGTCCTATGCTTGCGCTTCTTTCTTCATTTTCTCTAATTGCTTCTCTAAATTGCGCTTAATCATTGTGTTTTTCGTTGCCGCAATGAGCTCTTCTAAATGGTCTGGGTCTGCCTCGATGGCTTGGAAGTATAGTTCTCCATTCGGCCCTTCCATGAGTACTTCGATGGTTACTGTTTTCTTTTTGGGGGGCTGTTCATTGTTTTCGTCGGGCATTCGGTTTTCGTCTCTTTTTCGCAGGTGCTTCCCATTTTTCGCCGTGCACAAGTGGGGTGTTTAATTCAGTAACAGTCCTTGCCGTGCGAGGAATAGCGGTTCGTCCAAATTCTTTTTTGTTGTTTTCACGTTGAATATGTAGAAATCGTTGATATGCATTTGAAAATCGGCTTGCATTCTCATGTGTTTGTGCAGCGTGTTCCGCTCGTAATTTTGTGACGACTGCAGTCACTTCGTAATCTAAACCATGTTTTTTGATGCCCTCAAATAATTCTTTTTCAAATTGGTCCTTTGGTTTTCCACTATCTGCAAATCTTCCCAGTGCTTGTCGTAATCGTTTAGTTTCATTATTTGCTACGGGTTCTTTCAAGAATGTGCGGAGAATGTTTATCGCGCTCACTTTCGCAGGCGTTGTGTCTTGTTTTACTACTCTTCGTTTTAGGAATTGTAAAATAGCTTGTTGTTCGGTTGTTCGTGCTGGTGTTGATTTGTTTGAGCGAATATTGTTTGCTGCTTTTCCTAGTTTTTCCATGACTTCGCTAGCTAGATTAAATTGAGCCGTGGGGTTTCGTACGAGGCGTATCAAATACCCATGAACCGTTGCCACCATTCCCCCTGTGTTTATCCCGCTTCGTGCAAGCACGGTGTGGATGAATTTTGGGTCGCGCAGCACTCCATTTTTTTTCCGGGTAATTTCGAATGTCCAGGCAATGAGCCCCACCATTACTGCATCTTTTCTTTCGATAGGTTGAGTCATGCTGCAGGAATGCTTTTTGAGTATAAAATGAATACCCGCCCTCGCGTGTTTTTAGAAAAAAAGTATCCCCGGGCAGAGTCGAACTGCCGCCCGCTCCATGTAAAGGAGCTATCCTAGCCGTTAGACCACGGGGATTTCCGTATGAAAAGCCGTTAATAAGGGTTAAAAGCCCCCCTTTCAAGGTCCTTCTATGGCATCATTATCCTTGTCCGAGATGGTCACGTTTTCTCCAAACAAGAACATTCCCATTCACCGCTGGTTCTATTATCGCGAGGGGTATTCCAAAGCGTTCGTGGAGTGGGCCCTTAAACAATACCATTTGGAAGGCCCCGTCTTGGATCCGTTTTGTGGCGTGGGAACGACTTTGCTCGCGTGCAAAGAAAATAACATTCAAGCATATGGGTGTGATGTTTCTCCTCTCGCTCGTTTTGTGGCGCATACTAAAACGCGCAATTATGAGTTAGAGGAGTTGCAGAAGGAGTTTTCTGAAATAAAAAAAATGGAATTCAAATTTCCCCGCGAAGGAAAGGTTGAGAGTTGGGTGGCCAAGCGTTTCAATGCCCAAACGTTTCGTGAATTATTATTCATGAAACATTTTGTCGAAAAGGAAATGAAAAAATCTCCCTTGCATGATATTGCCTTGCTCGCATTAATTGATTCCACTCTTCGTGCGTCCAATGTGGAGCGCATGGGTGCGAGTCTGCGTCGCTCAACCGATAAAGGTTACAAGCCTATCAAGAAGTTTTGGTTGCAAAAAATGGATTTCATGTTGAAGGATTTGAAAAAAAGTAAAATGGTTGGACCGGAACCTGAAATATTCGAAGACGATGCCCGTGTATTGCGTCACTTTGCCAACGAATCCGTGTCTTCCATCATCACATCTCCTCCGTACTTGAACAAAATTGAGTATGCGTCTGCGTATAAGCTGGAATTGGCATTGTTTTTTGAAGAGCCTAAAACGCAATTGCGTTCGTTTGTGGGGGAAAATGTTTCCGAGCGAAATGTGGAAAGTGACCTTCCCATTGTGGATGCGTATATGCACGACATGGAAAAGTGTTTGAAGCAAATGTACCGCGTCCTGACAAACGAAGGGAAAGCTGTCATTAATGTGGCGGGGGGAGCATTTCCCGATCGTGTGGTGAAGAGTGATGAGATGCTGGTGGAGCGTGCCATCGAGCAAGGGTTTGAAGTCGAGGATAATATTGTCGCGCGCACCATTGACGCATACCAACGACACTCGGGCTTCGTGGGAAAAGTCAATGAACGCGTGTTTGTGCTTGTTAAAAAATAGTTTTTTTTCTAAAAAATAAAAAGAACGAAGGCCTACCGCGGGGGTTTATCTCCCGCGAAGTAGTCCGCCGATCCGCCAGATGGTTAATGGCGCGCCTATTTCATCATCATGGGTCCGACTGCCTTGAGCAAGAACCACAATCCGACTAATGTCCAAGCGTTCCACCACGCGGGGGCGCCGGCCCATAAGTTCAATCCCAATACGAGGAATAGAACGGCGAATAACCACGTCATTGTACCTTCCATGTCTTTAGCCATAGTTTTTTCTCCTCTCCTTCCACGCGTTGGTGGAAACGGATGCAGGAGCCAGTCTTTCCGAATATAAAAAAGGATGCTACACAATATTTTCGTCAATGGTCTATTATTCCTTATTTTTGATTTCCGTCAGGATGGTAGTGATGAATTTTTCGGCGGGTATTCCATTTTCTTGTTTTCCTTCACGTGTGCGTATGCTAACCGTCTTGGCTTCGGCTTCTTTTTCTCCCACAATCACCATGTAGGGGACTTTTTCCAATTGCGCGTTGCGTATGCGATAGTTGAGCGTTTGATCGGTGGAGTCCAACTCCGCTCGAATGCCTTTTTGGCGCATTTCCATCCAGACTTTTTCTCCATACTCGCGGAACTTTTCCGAGAGTGGAAGGACTTTCACTTGGATTGGGGAGAGCCACGTGGGAAATTTTCCCATCGTTTGTTCGAGTAAAAAGGCGATGAATCGTTCATAGCTTCCTAATATCGCGCGATGAATCACCACCGGAATGGCGGGTTTGTCATTTTCATCCGTGTAACTTAATCCAACTCTCTTGGGAACCATGATGTCCAATTGTACCGTGGCAATCGTGTCTTCTTTTCCGCGAATATTCTTGCTTTGAATGTCAATCTTGGGTCCGTAAAACGCGGCTTCATCTTTCGTTTCAACAAAGTCTTTTCCCATTCGTTGTGCGGCCTTTCGTAATTCATTCGCGGCAGCTTCCCATCGTTCCCTGTCTCCGGAGTATTTTTCGGGGTGTCCTTCAAAGTCCGGCAGTGATAGTCTAAACCAATAGTTTTTCACACCCACTTTTTCGTAG
>CAZKAN010000096.1:0-3453 GCA_964550925.1 uncultured archaeon
ACAACCATTTAGTTGAGTGTCCCCCACCAGCAAGTATTTGGGAAGACCAAGTGATTCAAAATATTTGTTATAGGTAATACTTCCAAACAATCCCATATTCCCATTCGTGGGTGTGCAGGGTGTGGCACCGGGTGAAATGTATGGGCTGGGCATTGGAATATTGAAAACACCACTTGCATTCATCGCCAACCACGATGAGGGGTCATCGAGCGTGCTGGTTCGAATGACGCAAGATACTGAACTGGGATTTCCTGGAACATTGTGCGCGTTAATCATGCTGTAATAGTATGTCGTCGCTCCTTCGACTTTTGGAATAATATTGCTGGGAACCATTTGGCCGTACTGGTGAACAACATATCCTTGACACCCGTCACGTTGGGGATTTCCAAATTTGCACATATTTGCTGCTCCTCCTGGACAGTTGGGAAAGTTACTATTGGGACCGCATTGGGGGCCCACATTCATCAACTGCCAATTATACGTGTGGGGCCCCGCGCTCACCAAGTAGTTGGCGGGGTGGGAGAATTGAAACGGTGGCTGCATATTCGTGGAAGATGCATACGTGACTCCATCATAGATGCATGGACTCGTAAATTGGTTGGTGCCGCAGGGATATAAGGGGTCAACGACACTGGCATCCGCGTCGTGGTACTCGTTGTGAATAAGGGCGTGAATTTTTCCAGTTGAATCGAGGAAAATGGAATTAACCCACTCTTGATTGGTGAACGTACTCGGATTCGTTGAGAGTGCCGAACTCAATAAACCATCCGTGTCTGAGCATTGTCGCGTCAAATTATTGAACGTGCTCCCGTACGAGTAATAATTCATGGGTGAATTTCCCGCGGAAAGTAAAATATTTCCATTCGGCAAATGAATGGCGTGTGCCATGCTGTCGGGGAAATCCCAGTAATATTGTGTTGTGTTGCACGCTTGACTTGGATAATCATACACCGATTGTTCAGCACCCAAGAGTGCAACAGTAATGGTTGGAAAACTGGGTGTGACGGAAAGAGTGGTGGGGTAAACCGCACAATTGTTTAGCGCATCACACGCTTGGAGGCGGTAATAATACGTTTGACCATTTGTCAAACCGGTGTGTAAGTAGGGTGCCGCGCTCGCGTAGGATGTGGTCGTGCTCGTGCCGAAAACGTAATTAACGCCATTGGGTAGTGTTCCTGTAAAACCGGAACTATTGACTATAGCCTGATTTTGTCCATAAATAATTGTATATGAAACAGGATTGCTGGGGCCATTTGGAACGGACGGGTCGGTTGCCAAAAAAGTTAGTGACGTTGCATTATGGCGTGGACCAACCGTAAAGTCGCTGATGTTTGGTGCAGTGGTATCACCGGAACCGCCCCCACTTGAAGGCGTGTCTGAAAGGGGTGTTGCACTTGTGGAGCAATTGCCCAAACTATCGCACGCGCGCCAGCGATAATAATACGTCGTTCCATTCGTCAAACCCGTTTGAGTGAAAACGCCTGAATTGGAAACGTTGTGTAGGGCTAAAATAGGAGGATTGGTGCTGCGAACATATCGCGCGGTTGGATTTCCCGAAAGATTATCAAAATCAACCACTGCACTCACATCTGCACTCACGTCGGAATAAATCACCGTGTACGTGATAGGGTTAGCGTCCGTGCCTGAGTAGGTGATGTTCATTAGCGCATCCCCCGCAGCCAATGAAAAAGTCACGGAAGGAGGAGACGTGTCCGTTCCCCCAGTCCCGCCGCCCGTTCCTGCGTTCAAGTTAACTTGATTCAAATACGTGTTAATGCCCGTGTTCAACGTCAAACTTCCTTGCGGAGCAGTTTGAAGAACAATAATCAATATTACGGTTGCGACTAAAACGCCTCCCCCAATGAGAAGCAAATATTCCAATGCACCTTGGGCGCGGGGCTTAATCATGAGTTATGAAAAAAGTTGATGTATTTATGAGTATGTGACTTCGCGAGCGCGGAGTGAGGGATTCGAACTCTCGTAGCCGTGAGGCCCTGGTTTTCGAGACCAGTGCATTTGACCGCTCTGCCAACTCCGCAAACTTTTGAAAAAAGTTTGATCAAAACCCTTCTGAAAAGGGTGGCCAAACCAATTTCATTGGTCTAATACTATTCCTCGGGGAAGAATCCATTTAAACACGGATGACGAGAGGTTTTCATGCCTTCTGGCAAACGTCCACGATATTCGCCCCCGCGCCCGCGCACACCGCTTGAACCCCTGCGAGAAAGAGTCGTCACACAGGGAGTACACTTGTTGCCGGGAGAAGTGGCACGTTCTCCGCGCGTGACTCCTCGCACATTAGAGGAAATTGGGGTAAAAGTTCAATCAACCGGCCTCATTGAGTGGCCGCGCTACCGGACAACTCCTGAAGGCGTAGAACCATTGCCCGAGTCTACGATTATTCGAGGGTTTTCTCGCGCTGAACGAAGAGAAATGCACCGTTATCAAAGTGTTTTAACGGAAACGGCGCGATTGCACAACGTGGCCACTGAACTCGTGCGTATTCACAATTATATTTTACAAAAAGGAGTTCCAAAAAGCGAAGAATTGCAATCGAGACTGCGCACTAAACTCGAAGAATTGAGTGCACGAATTGGAAAGAAACCCACTAAAAAAACACCTAAGAGACGCACCAAGGTGCAGATTGCGAATGCGATTGAACTTGCCGGAAGAAATAATCCAACGGCCTTACTTCAATCCCTCAAAGGAGCGGTTTGGGGAATTGGCAAACGGCTGAGCGTGCTGAATAAGCATCACCGACACATCGAGCGTTCACGACGGGGTGCAGTAGAATTACGCAAACGGTATCAAGCACTCGGAAAAGAACGATTGCGAGAAATCGATGTAATATTGACACTACCGCGCGGAAAAAAGTTTACACGTGCGACGATTGAACAATTTGCACGTGCATTTTCCGCACATGCGTCATCCTATGCGGAGCAACAACTCAAGGACCCCACTCCCGAGGGAAGGGAACTCGCTGCGCGTTACCAAACGGCGGCAGAGTATTTGCGTAACTATTCTCCAACAATACGACGTCCGCTTGAACAACAACTTGTGGCCATCCAACAATTGGTTTACACGCGCTACGCGAGAAATTTTATTATTCCATCCAATGAATTGAGAAGCATGGAAACGTGGCCCATTCCCCGGGTTGCGCGCATTGCGTCATTTCAACTAAAATTATTTAGCGAAAACATGGAACACTGGGTGGCCATGAATCAAACTCATTGGATGTCTCCCTGGCTCATTTCCATTGCAAACGTTTTAGCGCGCGGAGGAAAGTATCAGGATGCTCAAAAAAGTGTGGTGCGCGTTTCAGGGTTATTGAAAAATCGTTCCCCGGCTGAAGCATCGGCCATCCTGGAGCGCGCTATTGAAGAACTGAATTAATTTTCCCTATTTTTTTCATCCGTATTCTCAACGAGAGGTAATTCCGGCAGCGGGAATGCG
>CAZKAN010000097.1:0-3406 GCA_964550925.1 uncultured archaeon
CAACCATCCACCATACAAGCAGTCGCGGCAAAATACAAACTCGCGGACAAACTCATCCCCACGAACGCACAACTAAAGAAAAACTTGTTAGCGGTGTTTGAACGAGTGAAATGATTACGATGATTAGTGGGTATTTTTCATAACCACATTCTCAAAATCAACAATTTTATTTTTACGCACCATGATTCCTTCGCTTTCTAGCAGGGCAATTTTTTTCGCGAGACCATGAGCATACCCGCCTAACGTGCCATTGCTCGCCACGACACGATGGCAAGGAACATGCGGCGCGAAAGGATTTGCATTGCACGCATTCCCCACCGCACGCGACGCAAGGGGACTACCCGTCATGCGGGCAATGGTTTGATAACTCGCCACTTTCCCTTTGGGAATGCGCAGCATGGCCAACCACACCTTTTGAGAAAAAGGAGTTGTTTCATGTGCGCGAATGCGCGCTTTCCATGTAGAAAGGGAAGACATACCTCTCCCACGATGAACGCCTTTTTATTTCCCAAGTTTTTCCCTGCAGTATGAGTGGAGAAGTCTGCAACATTGGTTCACAAGAAATCAAAAAGAGACAAAAAATAGGATTCGTACTCATCATCATTGCCGGGTTCACGAGCGGAATGCTCATGGCGTTGCACGCACAACCTGTGATGCGACTCATTGTTTTTCCCATTTTTGCGGCGGGATTTGTGAGTTTATTACAAGCCCAAAAAAAAGTATGCATTTATCATGCGTGGAAAAAAACAAAAAACATGAATTAAGGTGAAAAAAATGAAACAAACAAATGAACAAATGGAAATTGACCACGTTGCGCGCGAAATACTCATTCACGCGCTCATCATTGCGGGCATTTGTACCTTGATTGTGGTGCTTGTTCCATGAAAACGATTCGTGAAAAAATAACATGCCCCATTCTCATTTCGGGATACATTGGGAGTGGAAAATCCACGCTCGCCAAGAAACTCGCGCAAACGTATCGCATTCCCTACATTTCCGCGTCCGTGATGTATCGCGAACTCATGAAAGAACGCATCTCCCACGAGAAAGGATGGCACACGAAAATTAGCCAAGGATTCTGGGAAACTCCAGCGGGAAAGAAAGCCATGAACTTACGCATGAAGGATGCGTGCATTGATGAAGAAGTGGATGCCCGACTCTTACACACGTTAAACGTGCAAAAAGTCTGTGTCACGGACGCGCGATTGATGCCCTGGTTGTATCGCAAAAAGGCCATTCGAATATGGTTAACCGCCTCGGAAGATGTACGTGCAACGCGGGTAGGAATAAGGGATGATATTCCCCCCGCACGAGCGAAAAGGGAAATCCGTTCACGATTGAAAAAAGACGTTCACTTGTGGAAAAACATCTATGGGATTCCATTCGGGAAGGACATGAGGCCATTTGATTTAATAGTAAACAATGATTCGTTCTCCAAAAAAGAAACGTTTGAGCGCGTAAAAGCATTTTTGGATGGAAAAATACGCGGAAAAAACTAACCCATTAAAAACAATCCAGTACTTTTCATGCGTATGTCCAAGTCCATTGGAGTCATATTACTGGTTTTCCTCTTCTTCTTCGGATGCGTGGAACTCCCCTCCAAAGAGAATGCGGACAAAAGCAACTTGCTGGTGGGAACAATCGTGACGGACACAATACAAAAAGGAAACTATGTAACACTTTACTACAAGGGAACGTTAGATGATAATTCCATCTTCGACCAAACACAAGAAGGAAGCCCAGCCACGTTTCAAGTAGGAGTCGGAGGACTCATTGAGGGATTTGACGCTCAACTCATGGGAATGAAAGTCGGAGAGAAAAAACACATTGTAATTGAACCCGAAAAAGCCTATGGAGTCGTGGATGCGGCACGCATTATTGAAGTGGATAAACAACAACTCATGGACGCGAACATTCCAGTGATTGTAGGAATCACCGTGAACGCAAGCGTGGGTAATGGAAAAATTGTCGAAGTAAATGAAACCACGGGAAAAGTCAAAGTAGACTTCAACCATCCATTAGCGGGAAAACGATTAACGTTTGACGTGGAAATATTGAAAATAAGCAATAAGCCGTGATGCGAAATAATTTGAAAAAGAACTATTTCTTAATCGCCAGCTTAATATCCGCGCCCGTGATTGTTTTTCGGTTGGCGTGCTTGGCGAAAACAGATGCTTCGCGGGAAATAGTCATGCCCATTTCTTCCAATTGTTCGGCTAATGCGCGGGCAGCTTCTTCGGAAACGCGGACACCGGTGGCCTTGCGAATAATACGATCCACGGCTGCGAGGGGAAGTTCACTCATATGTTTACCAACCTGTTCTCCATATTTTTCAAACCAAACCCAACCACGAGTTATGTTTTGATAGTGGAATAAGATGCATTGGAAAATATAAAACCCAACCATGGCGTTTTTTTCCAAAAAAAGACTAAAAACAGCTTAAAACAAGACAAAAAGACGTTTAACGAGCATTTTCACGGCGAAATGGTATTCGTTGGTTTAAAATAACGCGAGGGAGGTTTCTCTAGTATGGATACTCATGTAACGCACCCCTTGCTGAAGCCGGGAAGCGTGGAAAGACGACTGTATCAGGAAGTCATCGTGGCACAAGTCGAGGAAAAAGGCAACACACTCGTAGTAGCGCCCACGGCGTTAGGAAAAACCGTTATTGCGGCGATGCTCTGCGCACGCATGTTAGAAAAAAACCCTCATCAAAAAATACTTTTCCTCGCGCCCACGAAACCATTGGCGGTGCAGCACCAAACGCGATTGAGGGAATTTTTAACGCTGCATCCGGACACGATAAACGTTTTAACGGGCACACTCAACCCGGAAAAACGAGCCCAAGTGTGGAACGACAGTATCATCATCACGGCCACCCCACAAACGATTGAAAATGATTTACTCACGGGAAAAAGTACGCTCAACGAGGTGCAATTAATTATTTTTGATGAGGCGCATCGTTCCGTTAAAGAATACAGTTATGTTTATCTCGCCAAGGTTTTTTGGAATCTTGCCCAAAAAGAAAAACACAAGCGCATTCTCGCACTCACCGCATCGCCGGGTTCCAGTGAGGAAGAAATCCAGGACATTTGCAAAAACTTATTCATCCAACACATCGTGGTCAAAACCCTCCAGGATGAGGATGTCAAACCCTACGTGAATGACATTAATGTGGAATGGAAAAAAGTCACGCTGCCCAACGAGTTCTATGAAATCAAAAACCACCTCCAAAAATTCATGCACGAACAACTCGTGTTCTTCAAAAAAATAGGGTATGCGCGAAACATGCACGCTACTTTCATCCGGCGAACGGACTTGTTACAACTGCAATCCCAGCTGCGCGAAGACATGATTAAGTATGGAGCGACTAAACCCCAATTATATCAAGCCGTATCGCGCGCGG
>CAZKAN010000098.1:0-3220 GCA_964550925.1 uncultured archaeon
GATGTTGGAAATGTAGGAGTGACGGGCCGACATTATACGGGATTTGTCATGTTTGGACAGCACGCCTTTAACACGCCAGAAAAGGGAACGTTTTATTGGAAAAACGAAGCGCTGGAACACGATTATAATTATTTGACGCAAGTCATTGGAGTCAAAAAAGAAGACTTGATTTTCATGGAAGACGTGTGGGCGGGCGGGGGAACGTTTGGACCCTCAATTGAGTATTACGCCAACGGAATCGAATTAGGAAATTGTGTCTTCATGCAATTCCAGGAAATGGACGACGGTCGCGTGAGAGAGCTTCCCACCAAAGTCATTGATATGGGTGCGGGATTGGAACGATTGGCTTGGTACACGAATGGACTCCCAACAAGTTATGAGTCCACGTTTGGACAAGTTGTGCGTAACATGAAGCGCAACACCGGCGTACACTTGGACGAGGGTTTGTTTGCGCGCTACGCTAAATTGTCTGGTTTATTGAACATGGAAGAAGGAAACGTGAAAGAGAAGCGTCAGCAAATCGCCAAGCAATTGGGCATGGATGAAAATGAATTGTTCCCGCGCATTGCTTCACTGCAAGCCCTGTATGCGATGGCCGACCACTTGAAGACTATTTTGTACACGTGCACAGATGGACAGCTCCCTTCCAATGGTGGGGGAGGGTATAATTTGCGTTTGCTCATGCGGCGCGTGTTTGGTTTCAATTCAGAGTTTGCTTTCAACTTGGATTATAGCAAAATTTTACAAGACCACGTGAAAGAATTACATGGTTTTGATAATTCCCTCGCGGAAGGATTGCCTACTGCCATTGAAGTGGTGCGTGAAGAGCAGAAGAAATTCAACGCGTTGCAGGAAACGGGCCAGAAGAAGATGAAAGTGATTTTGGAAAAGCTGCAAAAGGAAAAGAAACCCCTGCAGAAGAAAGAACTCATTACACTCTACGAAAGCCACGGAATTCCCTACGAGATGGCCGTGGATTTGGGTAAAAAATCAAACGTTCAAGTGGAAGAAGTGTTTGATTTTTACGAACAAGTGGGCGTGAAAAACGAGAAGAAGAAAGAAAAGAAAACCACTCTTGCATTAGGGGTTGAAAAATTTCCCGAGACGAAAACACTTTATTATGAAAAATTATACGAAGATGAGTTTGCCGCAAACGTGTTGGGCGTAGTGGAAAATTACGTGATTCTCGACCAAACATTATTCTATCCGGAAGGCGGAGGACAGAGTTTTGACACTGGCTCATTAAATGGGATTGGCGTCAAAAATGTTCAAAAAATTCAAAACCGAATTTTGCATGAGGTTGAAAACCCAAGCGCGTTTCATGAGGGTCAAACCGTGAATGGGTTTATTTCACGTGAGAGAAGGGCCAACTTGATGCACAATCACACCGCGACCCATTTACTCAATGCCATGTGCCGCAAAGTATTAGGTAATCACATTTGGCAAGCGGGTGCACAAAAGTCTCCCGACAAGGCCCATTTGGATGTGACACATTATAAGAAAATCACCGATGAGGAAATCAAAAAAATTGAAGAATTAGTCGAGGAACACGTTCGTCAAAAAATCCCTGTGCATAAATTCCTTGTTTCACGCACGGAAGCCGAGCAGAAGTATGGTTTCCGCATTTACCAGGGAGGATTCGTTCCCGGGAAAGAACTCAGACTCGTTCAGATTGAGAACGTGGATATTCAGGCCTGCGGGGGAACGCATATTAATAACACATCGGAGATAGGTTTCTTCAAGGTGATGAAAGTGGAATCCATTCAAGACGGAATTGAACGCATCACGTATTCAACAGGACAGCCCGCCCTGAAGTGGGTGCAAGAGCGAGAGGAAAAACTCGCCCGTGTTACGCGTATTCTCAACACCACGGAACAAGACTTGGAAAAGGCCGCGCAGAACGCCGTTGATGAAGCCAAAATGTGGCGAAAGCAGGCCGAATCACTCATGGAAGAAAAACTCACGCACGATGCGGTGGCACTCAAGGCGAAGGCCAAGGGAAGCAAGATTGTGGAACACGTGAATTATCCTCAAGAGCAAACCATGAAACTCGCCCAACTCTTAGTGAACCAAAACCCCACGTTGAGCGTAGTATTAGTTTCCATCCCTGCCAAGTTTGTCGTGGCCATGTCGGGCAGTGCAAGCATGTTTAATGCGAAAAATGCTATTCAGCAGATTCTCGCATACGCCAAAGGAAGCGGTGGCGGTTCGGAGAAAGTCGCGCAAGCCAAGCTCGTGAGTACGGATGGAATTGACGCCGCGCTCATGAAAATATAGGGATACGATGCAACAACCTCGTCGACCCAGCAACAAAACACGTCGCCCACCGCGCACTAGTTCAAAAAACAGACCACCCCTTCTTCGAACGCAAACACCAAAAAGTCAAGCATTTGCACTACATGGCCTACTTCATAAATATGTCAATTTGCCCCGCAGCAAAATTTTAGAAATAGGTATAGGCAGTGGCTCCTTTGGAAATTTACTCGGAGGGTTTGTCAAAGAATACCGAGGCATTGACCCCGATTTACAAAGTGTTAAAGCCGCGCGTGAATTTGCCATTCATCCAACCAAAGTCCGTTATGCCGTTGGAAAAGGAGAAAAAATACCATTCAAAGGAAAATGTAATGTTATACTGTGCGGTTTTTCATGGCATTATTTAGAGCACGCAGCTGCACTGAAAGAGTTTGCACGAGTGCTAACGCCAAATGGGATTATCGTTATTATTGAACCAACTGAAAAAACAACAAATTGGAGAAGTTCTACATTGCGCAAAGATTCACCAGATTTTTCCAAGGAGCATTATCTGAAAAAAATGGCATCAATCAAACGCGCACAGGATTTTCTAAAAACGCAATCCAGATTTAGCATTGTTGAAGAAATTCTAGTAAATAATTCACAAACACGTATTTACATTTTGAAAAGAGCTACCCGCCCATCTTGAATTCTTTTATTTTTTCCACGCGAATGTCTACAACCATTTCCACGTGTTCAGAGTGGGGGAAAAAATCAAACGCGCGGGCATTTTCCACGTTAAACTCGGCGTATTCCGATAACCACTCCAAGTCCCGTTTGAGAGCAGCGGGGTTGCAGGAAACATAAACAATCTGTTTCGGATTTTGCCTCAAAATGCGTCGCCAAATCTTTTTACTCAACCCCGAGCGAGGAGGGTCCAGCAGGATGGTTTCAAACGTTTCGCGTGTTTTCTCCATTTCTTTGAGTT
>CAZKAN010000099.1:0-2900 GCA_964550925.1 uncultured archaeon
GTGTTGCCGTGCGCGGCGTATCCGAAGAGGGTTTGAACACGATCGTGTTTCCGCACACGAGCGCGGGGGAAATTTTCCACGCGGGAATGGCCATGGGAAAATTCCACGGCGTGATTAATCCTACTACTCCCACGGGTTTTCGTTGCGTGAATGCCATTTTGTTTTTCAATTCACTTGGTGTCGTGTGACCGAACAATCGTCTTCCTTCTCCGGCCATGTATTCAAACACGTCAATGGCTTCTTGCACATCTCCGCGTGTTTCCTTCAACACTTTTCCCATTTCCTCGCTCATGTTTTCGGCGAGTTTTTCTTTATTTTTTTTTAGGATGCGTGCGATTTCAAGTAAGTATTCTCCCCGTTTTGGTGCGGGGGTGTTTTTCCATTCGTTGAGCGTCTTTTCCGCGACATCAATGGCCTTCTCCACATCTTTCGGGTTGCTCGCCTGAAACATTCCAATGCTCTTTCCGGTTGCTGGATTTAATGACGGGAAGGTCTTCCCGCTCGTTGACCGTGTCCATTTTCCCCCGATATAATTCAAGTATTCCGCCATGACACCCCCACCTTCTTGGAGTATAAAATACCCCTCCGCTCAACCTGTCAAAATGCCACCTTTTGCCCGTATTCCTCGTTATACTGCCATTATTGGCGATTCTTAACCATCGTAAATACTTATAAATTCACTCAAACCAGTATACTACGATGGCCGATATATCCTCTACCAGTATGTTAGAGCTGCAAGTCCTCTGGCACTTATCCCAGAAAAACACGCATGGGTATGCGCTCATTCAGGATCTTTCGAAACACCGCTCCGCCCCGCTCACTCCCGGGACGTTGTATCCGTTGCTCGCGCGCTTCGAGAAGCAGCGATTAATTCACGTCACTCAAACTGGGGAGCGTGACAAAAAAGTCTACGCACTCACAACGGATGGTCAAGCTCTCCTCGACAAGCTCGCGCACGAGTTCACAGAAATTTTTGATGGCATTTACACGAAATATCATTGTTCCGCGTGCACGCATTTTTTGATGGATAAATCGCGCACGCACACGCTTTCCACGTTGCATGAGGGGCGTGATGCCTAATGCCTCTTCCCTATTCCGTGGTGGATCCTTCCGTTCTCGAGCAATCCACTCGCGACGCGGCCAAAACATTAGTTGAATTAGACCGCGACGTGTTCGACCACGCGGACACGGAGTCTCACACTTACAAGGCTGTTCCCGGCCTGAGTGAAAAACTCGTGCGTGAAATTTCCAAACAAAAAAACGAACCCTCCTGGATGTTAGACATTCGCTTGAAAGGCCTGCGCGCGTTTCTTGAAACGCCCGTTCCGGATTGGGGTCCTGATTTGTCCGCGTTGAAGTTTGATGATATTATTTATTACGCGCGTCCCGATGCGAAAGGAAATGCTACAAATTGGGATGAAGTTCCTTCGGAAATCAAAAAAACGTTTGACAGACTTGGAATTCCGCAAGCGGAACAAAAATATCTCGCAGGAGCGGGTGCGCAATACGATAGTGATGTGGTCTATCACAAAATCCGCGACGACCTTGCGGCAAAAGGTGTTATTTTTGAAGACATGGATGTTGCCTTGCACAAATACCCTGATTTAGTCAAAGAATATTTCATGACTAAATGTATCCCCGTCACCGACCACAAATTTATCATGCTCCACGCGGCAGTTTGGAGCGGGGGCACATTCATCTACGTTCCCAAAAACGTTCACGTGGACCTTCCCTTGCAAGCGTATTTCCGCATGAACGCTAAGCGCGGGGGACAATTTGAACACACGCTCATTATTGTCGAAGAGGGTGCACAACTCCATTACATTGAGGGTTGTTCCGCTCCGCAATACAGTGCTAACTCCTTACACGCGGGTTGCGTGGAAATTTTTGTCAAGAAGAATGCGCGCATGCGTTATTCCAGTGTTGAAAACTGGTCCAAAAACACGTACAATTTGAACACGAAGCGTGCGATGGTGGATGAAAATTCCCTCATGGAATGGGTTTCCGCTCAAACCGGTAGTGGAGTAACGATGCTGTACCCGTGTTCCGTGTTGAAGGGTGAAGGGGCGAAGGCCGACCATATTTCCATTGCTGTTGCGGGAAAAAACCAGTTCCAAGACACGGGTGCCAAAGTCTATCATCTCGCTCCCCGCACAACGAGTATCATTCGTGCTAAATCCATTTCCAAAGATGGCGGAGTGAACACGTTCCGGGGTCACGTGAAAGTAAATAAGTCCGCGGACGAGTGTAAAGTCTCCGTGAAATGTGACGCATTGCAAATGGACTTATTGAGCGTCTCGAACACGTATCCCTTCATGAAAATTCTCAACAGCCAAACCGATGTTGCTCACGAAGCCACGGTGGGCAAGATTGATTCATCTCAATTGTTTTACCTCATGTCTCGCGGTCTCGATGAGGAACAGGCTATGCAGCTCATTGTTCAAGGTTTCATTGAAAACATTGTCAAAGAACTTCCCCTCGAATACGCGGTGGAGTTGAATCGTCTCATCGCTTTAGAAATGGAGTCTCATTCCACGTGATGCGTATGAAAAAATCCCCTGCTTCTAAACCTGTTTCCTGGCGTGAACGTCAGCAGCTTGCTCAGAAGTCTTTTCCCTCATTGAAAGATGTTTCATTCACGTATGGTTTGGACATTTCTTCCTCCATCAAGCCCTTTGATTACACTCAAATTTCCACCGTCGCGTCGCAAGAACCCCTTTTTACGCTCAACGAGCGCATGGAGCATGGTATTTCGGTCATGGATTATGCAACGGCCTCCGCGTCTTTTCCGTTCGTGGATTCCCTTGCGGGTTCCCTCCTTTCGTCTGAAAACAAACTCGAGTCATTTCACGTGTCAAACGTCAAAAACATCCTGGTGATTGTCATTCCTGAAAATACTC
>CAZKAN010000099.1:2910-3180 GCA_964550925.1 uncultured archaeon
TGTTCCCGGTAAAACTATTTTCGAACATGTTATCATTTACGCGGGAAAAAATTCCCATGTTTCGCTGGTTCATCTTGAAAAAGATTTACAGAAAACCCGTGTAACGTATCGTTCTTCTGCCGTGGAAATTTTTGCGCAGGAAAACGCGCACGTTACGTATTCCAGCATTCAATCCTTTTCTCCCCTTGTGGAGCGTGTATCATTTAAGCGCTCCCGCGTTTCCAAAAATGCTCGCGTCGAATGGTTTTGGTCCGAGTTAGGCTCCTCATT
>CAZKAN010000100.1:0-3179 GCA_964550925.1 uncultured archaeon
GAAGCCAAACAGGGCTAAAAAGGCCTATAAAGGGGGATTTAGAATGTGAAGCGGGTCTTGGAATAATGATAATTAACGATGTCAGAAGGGGTTGATCCAAAGGTACGCAAGCCCGCCCGCTGGTGAAGAACGAGGAGCTCGCCTAACTCTTGGAGAAACGCACGATAGGTAACAGCTGAGTCCGTTTCGATTGCTTTTCCAGGAGACGACGTGCGAAGACTCGCTATTCCCTGAGCCACGGAACGCAAATCAGACGCAAAACGCTGTAAAAACTCTTTTTTGTTTCTCGCCGGACGCTGAAAAAGACGCGCTTTGGATAAATCAAGCAATTGTATTTTTCCTTGAGGAGATAACAATATGTTACGCATATGCAAGTGATTGTGTGAAACCCCCGCGGAATGAATATCAACCACGAGCTTGCGAAGATGAACCGCAAATGAATCAGGGTTGCCTACATGAAAAACATAAACACCCGGAGATTGTGAATCGGGAACAACCACTTCTCTAAAATTCCCTCGACGAAATAGTTCAGTATTATTTTTCAAATCCTCAATAGGTTTTTCAACCAAAATATTGGCATTGGTTAAACGCTCCCGAACAGAACGAATCCTCGCATTCACCGGTTTAATAAAAAAATCAGATTGTTCCGCCAATCGCTGCCGCTCACGCGCAACAGCCGAAGCAGCATGCCCTGAAACACGCAGGCGAAAACGACGCGAAACATTTTCCCGAGAAAGGCGCTGCAATAACTCCGGAGAAACAGCAACATCACGCGGCAAAAAAGCAGACGTTCCCTTTTGACGATGACCACGTTTATTCGTACTAATACGGAATGGAACGACCAATTTTCGGCGCGGCGAAGAAGAGCCCATGAGGAGAAATAGGAACCGGGGTATTTATGCCTATAAGAACCCCCACACCATTAAAAAGACAAAAAAGAAGGGTAAGATATGAAAAAGCGCTCAAAAACGAAAGCAACTCACTCAAATCATTATCCCAAAGACTTCATGTCCGCGCTACGCACAACAAAAGAGGCGGGCATCCCATTCGTGGAGAGTTCCGCGATTAAAAATGTGAACCACATACGCTCAACGAGCAAAAAAATTCCCTTTCCATGGGCGATGAAGGCCGTGGGAAAAAAATTATTGCACAAAACAGATGTGGGGGGAGTCAAGTTAAACGTGCAAAATGACACGGAAGCATTTGCTGCCTTTAAATTCATGAAAAAAATTCCGGGTTGCGAGTATGTAGTGGTGCAACCCATGCGCAAGGGAATCGAAATCATTGTGGGAGGAAAAATGGACCCCCAATTTGGACCAACCGTATTAGTAGGAATGGGGGGAATTTACACGGAAGTATTCAAGGATTCAAGTGTGAGAATCGCACCGCTGTCAAACGCGGACATGGATGAAATGATTCACGAACTCAAAATTTATCCCATCCTCGCCGGAACACGCGGACAAAAAGGAATCAACTTTAACGATTTGAAAAAAATCTTGTTAGGCGTTTCAAAACTCATGAGCACGCGAAAAATACGCGAATTAGACTTGAACCCGGTGATTGCAACGCCTAACACGGTGCAAGCCGTGGATGTGCGCATCATCGAGGGAAAATAACATGCATCATTTCCTGCCGCACACCAAGCGCATTTCAAAATCACGGTGGGGACATATTATTTCAGAAAGAGTGAGTGAACTCCCCCATTCTGAATTTGAAAACATTATGAAAATAGCCAAAGAAGACAAGAGCGTTATTTCACTCGGACCCGGGGAACCCGATTTTAATGCGCCCGCGCCCGTGATTAATGCCACGATTAACGCGTTGAAAGAAGGAAAAACACACTATGCGAGCATACCCGGCATTCCTGCGTTGAGAGAACTCATTGCCAAAAAACTCAAAAAAGAAAACCACATTTCACTCGATGACCCCATGAATGAAATATGCGTCACTGCGGGAAGCACGGAAGCATTACTCATGGGCTTGTTAAGCGTCGTGGATGCGGGAGAAGAAATACTCACTCCCAACCCGGCATTTCTCGCGTACACACCCATGATTGACATGGTGACGGGAGAACCGGTGCCGTACAAACTATCCGATAAGGACGGTTTTCAAATCCACCCCGAAGAAATAGACGAAAAAATAACGAATAAAACACGCGGAATTATTATCAACACACCGTCTAACCCTACGGGAAGTGTATTGTCCAAGAAAGTGCTCGAAGAAATTGCCGATATTGCGGTGGAAAATGAGTTAATGATTTTTTCCGATGAAGCTTATGAAAAATTCTGTTTTGGTAAATCAAAACACGTGAGTATGGCCTCCCTAAACGGAATGCATGATTACGTGCTCACGTTTCACTCATTCTCCAAATCCTACGCCATGCCCGGCTTCCGATTAGGATACGTGGCCGGGCACCACGAACTCATCCGCAAAATGTCCCAAATACACATTTACACGTCATTAGCAGCAAGCACGGCCAACCAATATGGGGCCATGGCCGCGCTACAAATGAACCAAAAATACGTGACAAAAATGAAACAATCGTATGATGAAAGAAGGAAACTCACGCTCAAATGGTTAAAAGACACGCACACATTGCACGTGGAAAAAGAACCCGAAGGAGCATTCTACGTGTTCCCACGCATCACGAATAAAATGAAAAGCAACGCGTACACTCACACGATGCTCCAAAAAGCCAAAGTCTTAATGGTACCGGGAAATGAGTTTGGAAAATACGGGGAAGGATTTGTTCGCATTAGTTATGCGACGGGAAAAGACAAGATAAAAGAAGCATTTGAACGCATCAAACGAGCCGGGTTTTGAATTTTTTTACCTCTGATTTATATCACAATTGCCGCTATTGAAAGTATGATACCCAACCTGCGTTTTCCAATTAGCCCCATATACACTGAAAAATGGTGGGATTTTCGCCAAAAAAAACCTCCCCGAATAGATGATGAAACATACGAAAAAATTGTTGGCGAAATCCGAAGTCGAAAAGAATTTTTCAATGAATATCTGCGTGACATGACACGAATTCTAGGTATTAGTTGGCGGAAAAAAGAGATAGATATCTTTACTGTTCCACTAAACATTGGAAATTTTTCCCACCCATTAACTATTTCACTAAGCAATCGTCAGGGAAAACCCTACAACCTAGATGACGTATTGGACGTTAT
>CAZKAN010000101.1:0-3162 GCA_964550925.1 uncultured archaeon
GAATGATGTGGTGGATCATGATTTTGGTCGCACGCTCGAGTATTATGCTCCCATACACGCGGCTTTTCAGGCATTTGGAAAAACCTTTCGTGGGAAGCGTTTTCTTCATTTGGGTTCGTCGTTTGGTTTGTATGCGCAGTATTTGCAATCCAAAGGCGTGAAAGCAGTGGCGTTGGATGCGAATGAGTTAGCGCTGCGTGCTGCCCAAAAAATTGGGAATAAACGTGTGGTATTCGCTGATGCAAACGCTAAATTGCCTTTTCGTTCTCATTCATTTAATTTTATTCTCAGTGACCATTTTTTGCTTTCGGGTTATAGTCGATTGACTAATGAGGCGTCCATTTTGAACGAGGTTCATCGTGTTCTCGCGCCGAAGGGTATTGTTGTTTTGTCTAAAGTCAGTATGCTCGAAGCGTCCGTCCGGCAATTAGTTTCTCGCGCTGGTTTTGATGTGTTGGATTATTCCCTTGATAAGGTTCATCATTTTTGGGTGTTGAGAAAAAGAGGGAATGAATAGGAAAAAAAATAATTGGCTAATTTTGACCAATTTTTTTGTGAAAAAGTTTGGTGGCTTGCCAATTTTGATCAAACTTTTCCTAAAAGTTTGGTGGCGAGGCCCCTCAACCGGATTCCCAAAAAGGTTAACCGGTCAAAGGACCCCCTCCACAAGCGTTAGGTTGGGACGTTGTCGTAGTCCCTAAACGCTGCAGTAACTATATCCGCAGTCCATGCACGTGGCGCATCCTTCTTGCATGTGTAATTTATTTCCTCCGCATTTCGTGCATTTTTTGGTTTCTCCTTTGCTCAAATCGTGTTTTTTGGTTTGCAATACTTTCGTTTTGAAATCTTCTTCGACTTGTTTGTTGGATTTTCCTTCCACGTTCAAGTTGAGTACTTGGTTTTCAAACCCTTTACTACCATCGCGATAAATGGTTACTCCTTTGCATCCGAGTTTGTAGGCGAGCGTGTATACTTCTTTCACGTCCTCCACCGTCGCGTTGTGCGTGAAATTAACGGTTTTGGATATTGCATTGTCCGTGTGTTTCTGCCACGCGGCTTGCATGCGAATATGCCAGTATGGTGAAATGTCGTGCGCACACACGAACGTTTTACGTATGTCTTCGGGTATTTCGTCGCAGTGCGCTGCCGTCCCCTCGCGTGCGATTTTTTCCATGAGTTCTTCGGAATAAAATCCTCGTTTGATGGCGGCTTCTTTGAATATTTCATTGACGTATAACAACTCTTGTCCGTCCATCACGCGTTTAACGAATGATATCGCGAATAATGGTTCGATTCCACTGGAACAATCGGCTATCATGGAAATCGTTCCCGTGGGGGCGATAGTAATGCGTGCACAGTTTCTAAACGTGGGTCCGTTGGGCACGTCGTAGGTGCTTCCCTTGATGTGGGGGAATACTCCTTTTTCTCTTCCTAATTCTTGTGACATCGCGTCACTTTCGTTTCGGATGAATTGGGCCATTTTCTCTGCGAACTCGCAACCCTCTTCTGAGTTGTACGGGATGCCGAGTTTGAATAATAGGTCAGCCCAGCCCATTACCCCAAGTCCGATGCGTCGGTTTCCCCTGTTCATGCGTTCAATTTGGGGGATGACATACTTGTTCATGTCAATCGTGTTGTCGAGGAATCGCGTCACCGTGCGAATCGTTTCACGCAACCGGGGCCAGTCGACTTCGCCTTGGGGTGTGACGTATTTGACTAAGTTGATGCTTCCTAAGTTACAGGAGTCATACGGTCCTAATGGTTGTTCTCCGCAGGGGTTGGTGGCTTCTATTTCATAAATATGTGGAACCGTGTTGTCCCTGTTTATCCGGTCAATGAAAACAATTCCCGGGTCGCCGGATTTCCACGCACTTGTAACAAGTTCGTCAAACACCATTTTGGCGTTTTCTTTACGTATTACTTGTTTGTTGTGCGGGTCAATGAGTTCGAATTCGTCATCGTTTTCCACGGCTTCCATGAATTTTTCCGTTAATGCTACTGAGATGTTGAAATTATTGATTTTAGTGATGTCGTCTTTGCAGTGGATGAACTCGTGAATGTCCGGATGGTCAACGCGCAATATTCCCATGTTTGCTCCGCGGCGTTTTCCGCCTTGCTTAATGACTTCCGTGCTTGCGTTGTATACGGACATGAATCCAATGGGTCCGGTGGCTACTCCTTTCGTGCTCCTCACCAGACTTCCTTTAGGTCGGAGTCGTGAGAATGAGAATCCCGTTCCTCCTCCGGATTGGTGGATTAATGCCTGGTGTTTCATTGTTTCATAAATTCCTTCAATGGAATCTTCTACTGGAAGTACGAAGCACGCGGACAATTGTTGAATGTCCGTGCCCGCGTTCATTAATGTGGGTGTATTCGGCATGAATTCCATGTTTTCCATGAGGTTGTAGAATTTGTCCGACCATGTTTTGACGGCCTCTTCGCTTCCGCCATACTTGAGTTCGGCTTCTGCGATGTTGTTGGCGACGCGTCTCCATAATTGTTCGGGTGTTTCTTTCACTTTCCCATTTTCGTCTTTCAGTAAGTATCGTTCTTTGAGTACGCGCAATTGATTAATTCCCACTTTCGTGTCCACGTTCAATCCGAGCATGGCGTGTTTTAACTCACGTTCTTCCGTGCGTTTTTGCCTGTACAAAATGTAGGCTTTGGCCACTTGTGTTTCTCCCGCTTTCATTAATTCTTCTTCTACTACATCTTGGATGTGCTCCACCGTCGGTATGCTGTTTTCGGGATTGGTTTGTGTTTCGTGGAATAATCGTTCGATTACTTTGTCGGAAACCTTGAGGGCTTGCGTCAGGTTTTCCTTTCCTGTCGAGTAGAACGCTTTGGATATGGCGAGCGTGACTTTGTCCTGGTTAAACGGAACAATGGCCCCGTTTCTTTTTTTGATGTTAGGGATGAGTGTTTGGACTTGCGTTTGGTTCATGGGGCACACCTTCTTTTTCCTTTTTTGACGTTGGCTCTGACGCCTCTGTGGAGCGTGAAATGGGGGTCTTGATTATTTTTTTCAAAACCGCAGTTTTGGGAGTCTACTTCTCATGGCCTGAGAGTATTAAAACGTATTTTTGGGTATGAAATTCCCCAGTGGTTTGGTGAATACGGCGTTTTCGCACGCATTCTGGGACGGGGTTTTTTCCTCGTTGC
>CAZKAN010000102.1:0-3036 GCA_964550925.1 uncultured archaeon
GGAGATTATCTCGCACGCACGGCTGCATTTAATCAGAATGACACGATTGCGAGTCTCGCACACTATGATCAACACAGCGGACAATCCACTGCCATCACGGGACGTGGACGCGGACGAATGCTGAAGAACATGATTGAAATTGCACTTATACGTAATGACCCTGCGCGAGACCGAATTCTGATACAGGATATGGTGAACGTCATTGATGCTCGACGAAACAAACAAGCGGAAGGAGCAAGCGGAACCAACACGTTTACGGGAGATTATTACCCCGTCAAATACCTCACGAGCGACGCGGGATCATCCGTTTCAAAACCCAATGGAGGGACGTATGATAAATTCCAACCCTTTGAGGATTCCCAAATACGATTTGGATTAGGACTATTAGTGTATGATTATTTGGCTGCCAATGACTCCATGCTGACGCAAGTCAAAAGTATCATGAAAGATGGTTTATACGCGTGGAACACCTACATCGTCAAAACACCTTTTACTGTACGAAATGGCACACCCTCCTTGAATGGGGTGTCCACGTACATTCACGAAGGGCCGGGAGCCAATGCACAATATGGAACCGTGCTCATTGGACAAACTTCGCCTGACGATTATGCGACGCCCTACAATATTGATGACCAACCCCAAATTTTTCCCGGGTGGTGTGCCGAACTTGCAGCTGCAGGAAAACTGAGACAAAATGATTCCACGTTCCTCATGAATGGGGCAGAAGACTTGTTTGCCAAATACTACACTATTTTCAAGGACAACTTTGACCGAACATTCATTCGCCGCACGTTTGATGACCGCGAATATAGTAGCGTGTGGGGCGTGCGCATCGGAGCATTAGATGAAGATAATGTGTGCGGCCTCACCTTTGGAGCCAGCATTCCCAATCGCGCAGGCGGGGGATTCACTAGCGGATTGTACTCGAGCAGCGTGAACGTGAGTTGCCCCGACGCGGACAATGATGGTTTCACCACGTGTGCAGGGGATTGTGCGGACACGAATCCAAACATTAACCCTGGAAAAACAGAAACAAGCTGCACGGATTCCACGGACAATAACTGTAATGGACTTGTTGATTGTAATGATCCCGTGTGTGGGGATCCCAACTATGGTGGTGGGTCCTCGACTCCTAACTATAACAATTTTTGCCAAGGAACCGCGTATTGTGGAAACCTTGCGCTGAATGGAAATGAACAATGTGACGTGAGACCTGGAACCGCCAACGCGGGTTCCAATGCTTGCGGCGGAATTCCCAATCCGAGCCCACCACTCAACCCAGCCTACACGAATACGGCCGTGGGATATTGTGTCCCCGCGTTTGTGCCGAATGTACCAGGTTGCACGTGCTCCGCGAGTCTGCTCTCATTCTACTTAAATTCCACTACTCCCAATACGATTCTCGACAACGCGGGAGCGACCACGTTTACATTATCAGGAATTGGATTTGCAACGAGCAATTCGGTTGAATTTTTGCGCAATGGAAGCACGCTTGTATTGACGAAATCATTCAACGCGGGAAGCGTTTCATGCAACGGAGGAACGTGCACGGGACAAGTCAACTTGACGGCGAGCGATATTTCCACCACCCTTGGAACGGGGTCACACGCCCTGCGCGTGAAAGATGGTGCGAACACCACGAATACCAACACGCTGACGATTAACTCATCCACTGCACTCACCCTCACAAACATCTCCCCCAATTCCGTTACGAGCGGAGTCAACACCCCTACACTCACTGCTACCGGAACCAATTTCCAAAATGGAGATGTGTTAGAGTTTACAGGAAACTCGGGTTCCGTGGTGAGTGCAACGACCACGTTTGTTTCGGCCACTTCACTCACAACTACCCTCTCCGCAGCTAACCTAACCACGTTGGGCGTTGGCGCAGGCACGGTGCGCGTGAAACGAGGAACGAGCACATTCTCAAACACGCAACCATTCACCATCACAAGCAGCGGGGGACTCTCCCTCACGAGTGTCAACCCAAGCACGTATGCGCAGGGACAAACGTACACGGACATTATTTTCACGGGAACAGGATTTCAATCCGGAGACCGAGCCCAATATACGGGTGTGGGTGGAAATACCGCGCACCCCGCGAGCACGTTTGTGAGCTCAACCCAGTTGCTCGTGGATGTCACCCCTGGAGAACTCACTGCGTTGGCCGTTGGAACAGGAACCGTGCGCGTGCGACGAGGAACCACGACCACATACTCTAACACGGTTCCCTTTACCATCACCACGGGCGGAGGAAGCGCACCCACGCTTGCGACAATTGTTCCCAGCACGATTGCGTACAACCAAATCGCCTCCCTCACGCTCACCGGAAGTAATTTTGCAACCCCATCCACGGTGACACTGGGAACGGGAGCGAACCAAGTAGTGTTGAGCAACGTCACCCCCACAAGTGCTACGCAACTAGATGTTTCTCTCTCTCCGGCACAAACGCAAACACTCAACACGGCATCCGCGAACACCGCGGCGGTGCATAATGTGTTTGTCACATCTAATTCACTTAACTCGGGAACGCAAACCCTCACGGTCACACCACCCGTGTTCAACAGCATTATTACTCCCAACCCGGCCACCTTTGAATACAACACGAATCCTACAATTGATTTGAGCGTGAATTATTACGGAACCTCTCCCAGTGTAGTGGCGGGAGGAATTTCATTCACACCCAGTGTACCATCCCCCAACGTGCTGCGATTTACTCCCACGCTGACACAAGTGAACACCATTTGGGGAGTGGGAAACAAGAATATTGAAATCCAGAACAGTGGAAAAATTTCACAGACGCGTGTGATAACGATTACAGATCCTCTGCCCACGCTCGCGAGCGCAAACCCAACTACCATCACGTGGAACACGAGCAATTCAATTACACTCACGGGAACGAAGTTCCAAGCTGCCACCGCCGCGTATGCCGGAAGTAAAGTCAACGTGGGAACGGCGCTCACGAATTTGACTCCCACGACTGTAACGGGAAACACTCAACTTGCTTTTTCAGTGGATGCTGCTCAATCCAAATTA
>CAZKAN010000103.1:0-1536 GCA_964550925.1 uncultured archaeon
CGGCACGTATGAGCTGCGCTTGTATGCTTCTGGTGACACGTCGGAAACGAATTATACTCCTTCCGGTCAGCGCACTGTTATCATTACGAGCACCGATTACACGTTTGTCCTCTCCCTCCCTTCTTCAGGTTGTACCAATGGAAAAGGAAACATTACGGGCGGAACAAGTTGTCAACGTGGCTGGTTAGAATCAACCGACACCACGGGCGCGAGTGATGCGAATCAGATTGCTCCGGAAGGCCAGACGTCCTCCATTCCTTTCTTCCGCTACGACAATCAATCCTCCACCTCCTCTGACTTGAACATCATTCTTGACCTGAATGAGTCATTGTCATCACAGCTTCGTTTGAAAGCTTCGGCCGTTTCATCCGGTTATCAATCCGGTTGCACGGGCAACCCCACCATTGGTTGTATTCTCCTGACGACCAGCACTCAAAGCGTGGGGAAAGCTCCCTATTCTACGGGGACGCAAGACTTGAACGTGTGGTTCTGGGCTGATTTTGTGGCGGCATCCATCCAACAAACTGATATTAATGTGGATAGTAACAGCGTGAGTTCCACCTGACACAAACGCATCTTTAAATATCGTCCCACTCTCTTTGAATAATGGCCCGTGTTCCTGTTCCCTCCATTTCATTGTCTTCCATTATCCCGGGAATAGTTGGTTTTATCCTTGGTATTTTGTTCATGCTTTTTCTCGCGGCTCCATTATTTACTTTTTTTGATTCCGATGCTAAATGCAAAGAATACGTGGACTCCCGCGGCCTTTCATCCTACACGAATGCTGTCGGGGAGGCGCTTCAACTCACGCCCAACACGTGCAAGTATTCGGAAGAGCAAGTAGGGAAATACACTGCTGGAAAAGTTGATTTTTCGTTTTCATTGGGTGTCCAATCTGGAAACTATCATTATGAGTGGTCTCCCGGCCTTCCCGGTTCCACGCTGGAAAAAATTACGATTTCCTCATTTCAAACCACTAACAAAGAATTGTTTGAGGTCGTTCGTTCCAATAAGTGTGGGTATTTTTCCTACCTCGCATCCCTCTACCATTCCACTCCTGATTTGCAAGCTCGTTACTCTGCGGCTGCATCCACGTGTTTAGGCTTTGATGCCGCCGCAGAGGATGCCGATGGTTCGGTTACCTTTTCCACGTTGAACGGGGCATCCTACGTCTTTTCCTTCGAATAAAACCCTTTAATTCTCATTTTTCTCCGTTCCCATAAACGGCCTTTTTTAATGGTTTCGAAGCCATTTTCGTACAGAGAACACCCCTCCTGGGGCCATAGCTCAGCCTGGTAGAGCAGCGGACTCTTAATCCGCGTGTCGAGGGTTCAAATCCCTCTGGCCTCGTCCAGTCGGTTTTCGTGCACCTTTTTCAAAAGGTGCGTGCATATCCCCTGGCCTCGTGGTTGACTAAACGGTCAACCTGTTAAATCCTCGCAATCAAGAAATAGTACCAGTGGGGACGTAGCTCAGCCTGGTAGAGCAGCGGCCTTTTAAGCCGCGTGTCGTGGGTTCAAATCCCATCGTCCTCGT
>CAZKAN010000103.1:1636-3002 GCA_964550925.1 uncultured archaeon
GCGAGGTTGCGTGCGGCTAATTTGTCTCCTTCACTTTTGGTAATGTTGGCTCTCTTCTCTCGCTCCGCGCTCGCTTGTCTCGACATGATTCGTTTCAAGTCTTCGGGCATTTCAATGTCTTGCATCTTGATACTATCTACTTCGATTCCCCATTTGGCCGCGTGTTTTTCCACGATTTGTTCAATCATTTCCCCAATTTTTTGCCTTTCTGCGAGTACTTCATCCAGCGTCATTCCTCCCACCACATCTCTCAATGCGGTTTGAGCATATTGCGATACCGCGTACACGTAGTCTTGAACATTGATGATGGCCTTGCTCGCGTCCGCGACTTTGAAGTATACTACTCCATTGATGGACACGGGAACATTGTCTTTCGTTATTGCTTGTTGTCTTGGAATATCAATCGTTAAAATTCGCATGTCCACCGTGACGCTGCGGTCAATAATAGGTATAATAAAATTCAATCCCGGCCCCAATGTAGAATGAAATTTTCCTAGCCTAAAAACAATGGCCGTTTCATATTGTTGAATGAGCCTCATGCTCGCGGCAATAACTCCCAGCCCTGCAACACCCACCATGATTGTTTCCAACACCATTTTCCCACTTCCTTACTATCTTTCATTCTCCCGTGCTTATTTACATATCTTTTTGGCTTTTTTTCTTTTTTTCCATTTGTTTAATAAACTCTCATTCTCATTCTACACTATGGCTTCCGTCAAACGATTATACCGCTCCACGAAGGATCGCATGTTGGGCGGCGTGTGTGGTGGAATCGCGGATTATTTTCAAGTCGACCCAACTCTTGTTCGTTTAGCGTGGATTTTACTCACCCTCGCATGGGGCGCTGGTCTCATTTTGTATATCATTGCGTGGATTATTGTTCCCGAACACAAGTAATCCTTTTTTTCTATTTTTTTTCTGTTTTTCCATTTTTTCCCTATTTGTTTTATATGTCGCACTCCCAATACTTTTGCTATGCCTTCTCCCATGATTGAAGCGCGTCGCGTGACTAAAACATACGTGATGGGTGATTCTCCCCTGCACGTGTTGAAGGGCGTTGATGTCCTTGTTAAACGCGGTGAATACGTTTCTATTACCGGTCCCTCTGGGAGTGGAAAAACAACCCTGTTAGATGTGCTCTCCGGCCTCTTACGCCCAACGTCAGGAGAAATTCTCATTGATGGTTCTCCCATCTCCAAAATGGATGATAATGAACTAGCCCTCGTTCGAGGAAAAACGATTGGTTTTGTTTTTCAAACGTTCAACTTGATTAATCGTATGACCGCGTTGGAAAATGTCATGCTCCCCTTGTGGTTTCAAGGCGTCAGTTTGAGTGAGCGCAAGGCCCGTGCCGAACTTGTTTTGC
>CAZKAN010000104.1:0-2908 GCA_964550925.1 uncultured archaeon
GCCCAAATTGTCGTGTTGAACCACCCTACAGCCATCCCTGTGGGATACACGCCTGTGTTCCACATGCACACCGCTCAGATGTCCTGCACTCTCGCGGAGTTGAAGAAGCGAATGGACCCCAAGACGGGAGCCGTGCAAGAAGAGAACCCCAAGTTCTTGAAAGCCGGAGACGCTGCGTTGGTGAAAATCATTCCGCAGAAACCCCTCGTGGTGGAAGAATTCAAACTCTTCCCCTCACTCGGACGCTTTGCTGTCCGCGACATGGGACAAACCGTCGCTGCGGGAGTCGTGTTGAAGGTCACGCCCCGCGAATAAATAGAGTAAAATGAGGACAAGGTGAAAATGATATGCAAAAAGCCCGAATCACATTAACAAGTCCGAGCTACGCCACCTTGTCAGACATTTGTTCAAAGATTGTGGACGTAGCGGATAAGACCGGAGTCAAACACTCAGGTGTTATTCCCTTGCCCACGAAAAAACTCTTGGTGCCCACGCGCAAAAGTCCTTGCGGCGGAGGTACGGAAACGTACGAACGCTGGCAGATGCGCGTGCACAAGCGAATGATTGACATGGTGTCGGATGACCGCACACTCAGACGAGTGATGCGAATTGACATTCCCGAAGATGTTCAGATTAAAATCGATTTCAAAGATAAGTAATCATTGAAAATACGTGAATTTTACATGTTGAGGGAATGATTCCCTCATCCCATTTTTTTCTCTAATTATTTTATGCTCATCGTGAAACTTTTTTTTACCACTCAAACACACCAAATTACGTCCATCCGCGAAGTTATTTTCACACAATGACGTTTTTCTTTTAAACCATCAGTTGTAGGACTTAGTTTAGTTTGACACGAGGAGGTGTCTCTCAATATGGATCAAAAAATTGGATCATGGGCTTTCATCATCGGTGTGGTGTTGGCCATCTTAATCGGAATTTTAGGAGCAACCACTTTTGGGGGTTTTGCCCAGTGGCTTCCTGTAGTGTTCATTATTTTGGGATTAATTGTTGGATTCCTCAATATTGGGGATAAAGAAACAACTGCTTTCTTAGTGGCTGTAATCGCTTTGCTCGTAGCGGGCGGAGTCGATTGGACCGTGGTCCCAACGATTGGAACCTATTTCGCCAGCATTTTCGGATACGTTGCGAGCCTCTTAGCTCCTGCGGCCGTGATTGTAGGACTTAAAGCCGTGTGGAATTTGGCCCGCGGAATGTAACGAGTAATTTATTCGAGCGAATGGCCGAAAGGCCATTCCTCACTATTTTTTTCACTCATTTCTTCTTTTCTTGCGTATCACAAATTTATTAACTGTGATAAGTCCATACATACGTAGAGGTGGAATAATTATGGCTGAAACAAAAAATACGATGCCGAGCTGGGCACCATTAGCATTGGCAGGAGTGCTCATTCTGGTCGTGGGAATGTGGGTTGTTGGAATATACAACGGCGAAACCATCCGCGAACAAGATGTTTATGGAGCGTGGGGAAATGTGGAAGTACAATACCAACGCCGCTTCGATTTAATTCCTAATTTGGTAAATGTGGTAAAGGGAGAAGCGGGATTTGAACAAGAAACACTAACACAACTTACTGCGCTGCGCTCCCAATGGCAAACGCAAACGAATGTGAATGACCGCATCAACACCGCGAATCAATTCGAATCAACATTGTCAAAATTACTCGTAATAACGGAAAATTATCCCGAGTTGAAAGCCACGCAAGCATTTCAAGACTTGATGGTGCAACTTGAGGGGACGGAAAATCGCATCAGTACGGAACGCACGCGCTACAACGCGGCAGTGGGAGAATACAACAAGTACATCTCACTCATCCCCAATAGTTTTTTCTTAGGTGGAAACGCATTGAAACCATTCTTTGAATCAGCCGATGGTGCGGATGTCGTTCCAACTGTGCCAACGGACTTTACGTGAGGAATGTTGCATGCAACATTCTTCATTTCTTTTTTTTATTTTTCTCATTCTTCTAACGAGCGTCGCGCACGCATTAGATGTTCCAACCCCGCAAGGATATGTGCGCGATGATGCGGGAATGTTATCAGCGTATGAAAATGACATGGAATCTCAGCTGCAAAAACTGGAAACCGAAACGAGCGTAGAAATTGCTGTGCTCACGGTTTCCTCGCTTGAAGGAGAAGACATTTCCTCATTTGCAGGACGCGTGTTTGACACGTGGAAACTAGGACAAGCGGACGTGGACAATGGATTATTGATCGTTGTATCGTTGAATGATCGCGCGTATTTTTTCCAAACAGGATATGGATTAGAAGGAACACTCCCTGACATTGTGTTAGGACGCATGGGGAGAGAAATTCTCGTTCCATATTTTCGCGAAGAAGAATATGGTGCAGGAATCACTGCTGTTGTGCGTGAAATGGAATCCTACATTCGCAATGACCCGAGCGTCGTGTCTAAATACGAGGAAAAAGATCCCTTTCAAAATAGTGAATTATTCGGCGCAGGATTCTCCCTCCTATTTGTGGTTATTCTATTATTTTTGCTGGCCGTGGTGCGCATCGACCAAACGATTCGAAAAAAATCACTCCCACGAACACTCACACTAGCCAACGCATTCATGTTATTCTTCATGAGTATCTGGATGACGGGATTTTTAGGATTCGTAACACTATTTATTTTTGGAACATTCTACGGACTCACCCTCACGAGTATTATTTTGCTCTATTTTATCATCAGCGGAAATCCCCTCGCGACTACGTTTAACATGACGCCGAGTGCGGGAACCGGATTCGGTGGATTTGGACGAGGGAGCGGAGGATTTGGCAGCGGCGGATTCGGCGGCGGAGGATTCGGTGGAGGAATGAGCGGAGGGGGAGGCGCGGGAGGAAAGTGGTGACTTTCATGACACTCTGTGAGGGGAATATACTCC
>CAZKAN010000105.1:0-2890 GCA_964550925.1 uncultured archaeon
TCCACGTCTTCGTGGAAAATCGTGGAGTGTTTTTTCGCATGCGTTAGTCATTGGTTTAGACATTAAAAACACGCGCACGCGTGTTGTTTCCAAAAAGTTGAAAAAAGAGAATAACGGGCAAAGGGTGAGTTTCGCCCGTAAAAAAATGGATCTTGTTGATCGTCTTGGAAGTGGTACTTAGTTCGCGACGAACGTGAGTTCTTTCACGTCTAACACGTCTTCTTTACCGACTCCTTCCACGCTCAACCCGACGGTCATTCCTTGTTTGGCGACCGCACAGTTGGGGTACTTGCTCTCGATTTCCGTCACGCGGAATGTTTTTCCGGTGGGGGAGATTCCCATCATGCTGGGGGCGATGACCCCTGATTTGACTTTTCCAATAATGTAAACACCGTTAAATCCTAAGAAGGTTGATATTTTTTGGACCTCTAGTTTGGGTTCTTTACCCGGTTCGACGCGGATACTGTCTTCCGGTCGGTGAAGGATTTGGATGCCGCTTGGCGTACTCATTTTTGTTCGGCCATTGCCGAAAGTTAGACTCACTAGACTCATTTTGTTCTCACCCCGATGATGAACGATTGGCGTTTTTTTCTCGTGTTAGGCGTTCATTAAGGTTCTGGTGGGCAAAACCAAACCATGCGTCCACACAAGACTTCGAGTTCTGTACTTTCTCCTTTATATTCCTTTTCCCCCCGTTGCTTGTCTGCGTTTCAAAAACGGGGGTTGGATAACCGTTTTCTACCAAAAAGGGGAGTTATTACGGATTTTTGAAAAAATATATTTTGTTATTTGCCGTCATTTGCCGGTCAAAATAGGGCACAATCTTGGACAAAAATAACTCTCAACACGTACACATAAATTCTCCTTCCCCCTCGTTACACATATGTTAGGCTGTTTCCGTTCGCTTCTCAAGCCCATTTTCTCCCTGCTTGCGTATCCTTTCATTGCCTTGCGTATTTCCCCCATGTGGGTCACCTTGCTGGGCATTCCCTTCGCCTTGGCGTGCGCGTATGCCTATGCCCAACACGAATTCTGGTTGGCTCTTCTCCTTTTGCCCCTTTCCGGGTTGTGGGATGCCATCGACGGCACGGTTGCCCGTGTTCAACGGAAGCAATCCCTCTGGGGGAATTATTTTGAAACCATGATTGACAAAATGGTGGAAATCATTGTTTTCATTGGCCTCTCTCTCGTAACCCCGCTCGCGTCTATTATCGCGTTAGGCTTTGGTCTCCTTTCCTCGTACGCCAAGCCCCGCGTCGCCCTGGTTATCATCACAGATAATCACGATTGGCCCGCGGTGGGGGAACACGCGGACAAAATGGTCTTGCTCTGGTTAGGGACCCTCTGGGCCGCGCTAAATCCCACCTTGGGCGTTGAAACACTCACGTATACGCTTTGGATCATTGCCCTCGTCTCCCTAGTAGGGAGTGTGCAGCGAATGTCGTATGCTAAACGACTAATTGCCCGCGCGGAGAAAGATGGGAGCGTGCTTCCTTACCTCAAACAGGGAAAGGAACGCTGATTTCTCCGGTAAGACTAAAAGAAATTCCCTTCCCTTTCATGCTATGAATCCGCAATTGAATCTTCCCGAATCGAAACAGTCGAGTCATACACTTACTCCTCCCGCCAACGTTCAACCAGTTGAGCGTGCGAGTAACACCATTACGATTGACCAATTCTTGAACCTAGTGCAACTCCGCACCGCCAAAATCGTTCACGTTGAACGCATTCCCAACAAAGACAAATTATTGAAACTCACGCTTGAATTAGGAAATGAAACACGCACGATTGTTTCGGGCATTCGCACGTATTTTCCCGATGAACAGGTTTTAGTAGGAAAAATGATTGCCATTGTGGCAAACCTCGAGCCCAAAAAACTCGGTGGCGTGGAGAGTCAAGGAATGCTTCTTGCCGCACTCGACAATGAAGGAAAATTTTCCTTGCTAACGGCTGAAAATGAAGTGAAGAGTGGTGCGGAAGTCCGTTGAGCGGAGCGTGGGTAACGTGCGCGTCTTGTTGGGCGATGAAAAATCGCGCGCGGAAGAATTTTTTCGTGTAGCATTGAAAGAATGCGATCAATCATTTTGTTTGTCTTCTCAATCCGGCTGCGTGATTGTGAATAATGGATTAATCATTGGCCGCGGCACGAACTCTCCTCCCGCAAATGAGAAAATAGAAAAATGTTTCAAGGATGACTTGCCTGCGAATTTTCGTTCAGATAAAACATGTTGCATTCACGCGGAGCAGCGCGCCATCATGGATGCGCTCTCGCTCGGAAAAAGCTTGGTGAAGGGTTCCACTTTATACTATATTCGCAAAAAGTTTGGTGAAAAAGTTTTTGCGGGAAAACCATTTTGTACGATTTGTTCCAAACTCGCATTGGATGTGGGTGTGAAAGAATTCGTGTTGTGGCACGAGAATGGGATTACCGCATATGACTCGCGAGAATACAATCAACTCTCTTTTGCGTATCGCGAATAATTTTTACGCGAGTACACTTACGAGGTAAGGAATGACTAATATGGTCGCGAGCATGCTTCCTATATTCGTGAGGACCGTAATGAGTAGAATTTGAGTCACTCTATTTTTGCGAAACGACCCTAATGAATTTAGTTTGTCGAGCGTTGTGAAATCTTTCATCGCCGGAGCATCTCTTTTCGCTTCCATCGCTGCGGCAATCCATCCTGCGGCAATTAATGGGTGGAGTGCGGCTAACCACGCGGTGAGAAATACTCCCAACGCGGTCGTCCAGTGTGCCCCTCCCAACAAGGCTCCGGCGGCCGCGAGGATACCGTGTCCTACAAACCAGAATGCAAAAAAGTGGAGGGATGATTCGACTCCTCCCTGCCAAAATAACCAAACGAATACGAGCACAAAAACAATCGGGATT
>CAZKAN010000106.1:0-2873 GCA_964550925.1 uncultured archaeon
TGGGAACGTTTCCTGCGCGTAAACGTTTGATTACGTCCAACACGATGTCATGCGCTTTGGTTGGGTTTCCATTCACGAGGATTTCCTGCAGTACTTTCTTCTGTGTTTCGCGTGCGATAATACTCACATCTCTCCTCACGTACTCAAATCCAACGATTGTGAGTTCATTATTCGCGTCCGCGAGTGCGTAGCGTTTTTTGGCTACGTGTCCTTCTTTGCGTGTAACAAATAGTCCCCGCTTGTAGAGTCCTTCGAATTCTAATTCCATTCTTCCAGGTAATTTAGCGTTTACTTTTTCCACGAATTTTTTGATGTCATTTTCAGTTTTGTCTTTGGGAAGAAGTACAAACGCAGAATCCGTGTCTCCGTACACGGGTGTGTATCCGTCTTCTTCCGCCCATTTGAGTGTTTGTCGGATGTAGTGCCTCGCCCACGCCGTGATGGCCTGCGCCGAGTCTCGCGAATACCATCTAAAACGCGGGTATGCGAGCGTGCCGAAAAATGAATTCAAAACGATTTTGAGTGCCTGCTTTCGTGCTTTGAGGAATACTTGCTGCGGGTCCTTCTTCGGGAGTGCGTCCATTTGTTTTTGTACTTCAATTCGTTGGTCGAGGATGCGTTCAATCACGCTCGTAAAGAGTCCTTTTTTCTGCGTGCAAAACCAACTTCCATTCGGTGATTTGTTTTCTCCCTCTTTACATGCGTTATGCGTGCAGTGCAGTGCATCCGGGGAAATGTTGTGCGATATCATAATACTTGGATAGAGTGAGCGGAAGTCTAACACTGCCAAGTTTTCGTGCAGTCCGGCAACGGGTTCTTTTACATACCCTCCTTCGATGGGGTTTTGGGTTCGCCCAAGCACTTGCTCATCGGTCGGCGTGTTAGGAAATAATATGTTTCGCCCCACACTTTCGTGCATGAGGGTTGTTTCCACGAGTTGAGAGGCGGATGCGCGATTCACGTCGAACAAGTTTAACCGTACAAGTCGCGCGATTTCTAGTAAGAGCGGGAGGAATTCGTCCCCCAACCTTTTCGTGTAGCGGGCATCCGTGAGATTGTATTTGGCCAGTTTATCGAGTCCTTTTTGGGTTTTCCACGTTTCCCATATTTGAGTGTGGTTGAGTGTTTTTTCTCCCTCGTTGAATACGGCTTTCATCACGCTTTCTAAATCCAGTCGTGGCGATTTGAAGAATTGGAACCTCGTTAAAAGTCGGGCGAGTTGATACACGTCCACGTGTTGAATGCCGTGCAGTCGTGCCTCGGAATCGTTTCCTTTTCCCGTTATACTCGCGTGTCCAAATCCAAAATCCATGTCCACGTGATTTTTTTTGCTGCGTTCGATGATGAATGGGAAATCGAATCGGTCCCCGTTGTACGTGTATAACACGTCCAAGTCTGAGAGGTTGCAGAATGTTCGAAATCCTTCGAGCATTTTGGTTTCATTTTCACACGCTTGAGTGATGTCATCGTGGTACGCGTTGGCCATGAAAACTTTTTCTCCCGCACTTGTTGAGAGGGCAATGGAAATAATTTGATGTTTTTCGGGCAAAGGTATTTTGTCATTTCCAAATGTTTCAATGTCAAATGCGCCCGTGTGAAAGTGAGTGAACGCCTCATTTGTTTGCGTGATTTTTTTTACGTTTCCTTCCTTGTCGAGCACGCATTCCACGTGGTGCGTGGGAGTAAGTTGCTTGTCCAAAATATATCGCTTCGTGTAGGGGATGTTAGCTTCCCGGAGCGTTTCCACGAACGGGTATGCCATTATTTTTTCGCGCGAGGGAACAAGCTGTCCGATCGTGGAGAATCCCATTTTGATGTAGGCTTTTCCTTCTTTCGTGACTTTTTCGATGAGGATGGGCTTGACCCCCCCGGGGAGGGTTTCGTCCTGGAGCTGTTGGGCTATTTTTCCTGCATCCGCGTTTTCCACTAATTGGATGTAAAAATAGGGGGGGAAATGATAATCCGTTACCCGTTGGATAGGCCCTTTACCCTCTTGCGTACGGATAAACAGGTCGATAACGCTCTTTCCGCCTATTTCCCGTGTTTGGACGTCGAGGAGGGGTCCTTTTATCGTGTTAAACGCACTAGGCATAGGCTTTTTTTAAGGGCCAATTTGTCTTTTAACCTATGGCCGACCCCTCCGCATATACCCCCTCTCCCACGGGTTCTCCTGCCTCGAAGGGGGGCGATTACCTGTTTTCCTTGAATCGGGACCTCAAGGCCCTAAACGCGTCTGTTTTAGTCATCACTCAAAAAATCAAGTTTTTGGTGAGGAATGAAAAAATACTGGGACGGAATCTCATTGTCATCAACAAGCGTGTCCGGGATATTCAATCCCAAGTCGCTAACTCCGAAGCCCATGGGGTATCGGATGAAGTGCGTGCGTCCTTGCAAGAATTGGATAAGAAAGTCGGGGCGCTTTCGCAACGACTCATTGAAGTCGAGGCCAAAGTGGATGACTTGAATTCCCGCACGGCGAAAGAGGAAGAAGTGAAAGAGTTGAAGTACATTGTGGAAAACATTAATCCCTTGCATTTAGTTACGATGGAACAAGCCGAGCAGATGATTGAAAAGAAAAATAAAAAATAGTGAACCAAAAAATCGCGTTCACAGTTTAGCAAAGAAATCTTTGACCACGGGTTGTGAGTACGTGTCACGAATCGTCGCACGATAATTTTTTCTCCACGTGAGTGTGACAGCGGCTTCTATTCCGCTCACAATGGATAGTTTTGCCTCAGAAAGGGTAACGATGCTGCGGGGCAAATCTATTTGATGCGCCGCGGAGAATAGGAATCCCACATATTGGGTTACGCTCATCGAGAATAATTGTTCCTTTTCTTTGGCGAGGACAGGGTCATGTTTCGCGTCAATTA
>CAZKAN010000107.1:0-2843 GCA_964550925.1 uncultured archaeon
TGGATTTCCCCGCAATCTTAAACAATTTCGCGGCGCACGAAGTATGCTTCATTCGTTGAAACGTGGTATTGATGCATTTGTTTTCATTGATGTTCCCGATTCTGAAGTCATTTCGCGCCTGAAAGAACGAAAACAATGCCCGCGCTGCCAGCGCATATATGGGAAAAATGTATCTCCCAAGAAAAAGGGTTTTTGCAACGTGGATGGTGAAAAGCTCGTTTTGCGCACGGACGATAAACCGGCTATTATTCGTGATCGTTTTCGCGTATTTTATCAGGAAACATTTCCCGTCATGGATGAAGCATCTAAGTATTATCCCGTTTTCCGTGTCAATGGGGTGGGTTCTCCGACCACTATCTTTAAACGCGTGTCACGCGTATTATCATTACTCAAGTAGTGGGGTATTTTCATGGCTGAAAAAGGACTTTTTATCGTATTCGAGGGCATTGATGGTTGTGGCAAAACCACACAAGTCAGCAAGCTCGTGGATTGGATCTTTTCAACGTACAAAAAAGTTGACACGATTGTTGTAACACGCGAACCCAGTCAATCAAAGTTTACGAAGGAAATTTATGATCGTTTAAGTTTGAAAAACTCTGACCCTGCCGCCGCGTCTAAAGAACGCTTATTGGAATTATTTGTGTTAGACCGCGAAGAGCACGTGGACAAAATCATTACTCCCTCGCTCAACAAGAATGCCGTTGTGATTTGTGATCGTTACAAGTATTCCACCATCGCGTATCAAGCTGCGCAGGGCATTCCGATGGCTCACGCCATTGATGAAAATGATTCGTTTCCCATTCCAGACATGGCACTCATTTTCAATGCCATTCCTGAAACCTGCGTGGAGCGTATGAATAAGTCAGGCAAGGAAATGGATGCGTTTGAAAAGACCGCTTTTTTGGAAAAAGTGCGTGCGAATTATATCAAACTACCCTCCCTCTTGCCTAAGGAAAAGTTTCACGTGATTAATGCCAACCAATCCATTGACCAAATTCATGCTGACGTGGTAAAAGTCATCCGTCCATTAGTCGATAATCTCGTGAAATAGTTTATTCCGTGAATAGCGCTTTTTTTTCCACGATTAATTATTGTCGCAGTGCTCCCCAAAGTATTTCATCTTTGGGACGGACTTCAATACCATTATCCACAATATCAAACGCGTGCACGGCTTTGGAATGGTTCGTTCCTCTCAGCTTGCGTACGAAAATGCTCCGGTTGGGTGGGGTAAAGTAGAGTGCCACTACTCCATCCACGACAAATTCTTCCACGCCGAACGCGGAAAATTTGTTTCGGTCTTCTCCAGGAATTTCACTCGTTAGAATCGTTGTGCAACCCGTTTCTTTTAATCGGTTTACAAATTCAAACAACAAATGTCTTAACGCCCCTTGTTCAGACATCCATACTCCAAATGAGGTCACGGAATCAATTACTAGTCTTTTTGCGTCAATCGCATCCACCATTTTGGTGATAATGGCTAATTCTTTTTCGACTTGTTCTTGTACTTGGTCCGGGTTGCGTGTGTTTCCAAAATTTAATCGATAAATTTTCATCATGTTCTTGTCTTGTAACGTTTTAATGTCCCACGCAAACGATTGCATGTTCCACGTGATGTCTTTCAATCCCGTTTCCAGTGTGACGTATAGGCCGGGGTCGTTATACGAGCGTGCTCCCTCGTAAATGTATTGCATCGCAAAAATAGTCTTCCCTGCACCGGGTCCCCCTCCCACTAATACGGATGCTCCTTCGGGGATTCCTCCCTGTACCAGTTCGTCAAATCCGGGTATTCCAGTGGGGACGCGATTCATGAAGACATCAATTCCGACTTATCCCTAAAATTTGGGGAATAAAAACACCTTCCTTTCCCTTTCAACTAGTACTAATAAGGTTATATTGCCATTCCGCCCTCATTCTCGCTATGCCTATTCAGAAGATTGTCAAGAAGCGCAAATCCCATTCTTCGAGTGCGTTTGCGGATGATGATGATTTTTCTTCCGTGGAACAAATTGACACGAATGTCAATGTCTCCACGCACGAGGACTTAGTAGGATTAATTGAACAACCCGCGTGGAAAACCATTCTCATTTCTTTGGTTAAGAGTGAGCGCATGGACCCCTGGAACATTGATGTGAAAATTCTCGCGGAGAAATATTTGGAAAAAATCCGCTCCCTTAATTCAACTGACTTGCGTCTGCCTGCGAATGCTATTCTTGCGAGTGCTATTTTGTTGAAATTCAAGGCCCGTTCCCTGCGTCTTCCTTCCTTGGAAGAAGATGAAGAGCTGCGCATCAAATCCCTCATGACGGAAGAAGAATTGTTAGGCGGCATGATGCCCGAACTCATTTCTCCTAACCTTGTGCGTGAGGGAAAAGTGAGTCTCGACCAACTCGTTCAGAGTATTGAGGAAATTCTCGATAAAACCAAATCCAAAGTCTTGCGTGAACGTGATGGGAGAGAACGTCCGGTGTTTAACCTTCCGTTTGCGGGATTAAACATGGAAGAAAAAATGAAAGAAGTCCTCGATTTGGCGCGCTCCCACGCGGACGAAACAGGGTTAGCGCGTTTTTCAACCATGATGCAAGGGAGAGAAACCAATGCAGTAGTGGAGTGTTTCCTGGCATTGCTTTTTTTGATTAATCAAAACCAAGTTTCGGCGTGGCAGGAAGTCTTGTTTGGTGAAATCCTCGTGAATGTTTTTCCGCGTGCCGAGAGTGAAACTGTGCCTTCTGACGCTGCGCCTGTGGAAGAGGCATGATTTTAATTAAAATTTTTACCTACCATTATTTCGAGTTTTCCCCAGCTTCCAACAAATTCAACATCTGAAATTTTATTCGCAATTAACC
>CAZKAN010000108.1:0-2819 GCA_964550925.1 uncultured archaeon
TAAAAGTCGATGGCTTCTTCCTGCGTCATTTCCTCATACTGTCCTTTCTTCCACGCGTTAAACAGCGCGGTGTTTTCCACTACTGCCACGGGATAAAACTTCACCATGTCGGGTCGAAAGTCAGGATTCGTAAAAATTTCTACGTGTGATTGCATGTCTTTCTTCAGTGTTGAGCCTGGGAGTTTGCTCATCATGTGATACCCTACTTTCAAGCAGCTATCTTTCAATCGCTGCGTGCTCTCAATCGTTGTTTGAATGCTGTGCTGCCGGTTGAGTGTTTTTAGCACCTCGTTGTGCGTGGACTGCACTCCCATTTCAACTCGTGTAGTGCCCCACGTGAGCATCCGTTGGATGTCTGAAATTTTCGCCACATCCGGCCGTGTCTCCATCGTAATTCCAATCACGCGGTTTTTGCTTTTTTCACACGCGTGAATGCTCTTTTCAAGGGTCGCGTGTTTGCGTCCGGATACTCCGTCTAAGCATCCTTGCATGAACTCATACTGGTATTCGTGCGGCATCGACAGGAATGTTCCCCCCATAATGATGAGTTCGCACTTGTCCGTGCTTTGTCCCGTGGCATTGAGTTGCTTAATGCGAGAAGTGACTTGCTTGTACGCATCAAAGTCATTTCGGTACCCGCGTTGAGCGGCGGGCTCATCTCCCGTGTACGCAGGGGGGGCGGGGTGGTGAATGCCTTTGGGGCAGTACACGCATGTTCCGTGCGGACACATGTGGGGTTTGACCATTGCGGCAAGCACGGCCACTCCGGAGATGTTTCTCACGGGTTTAATCATGAATAGTTTGCGTTGCTCGGGTGTCAGTTTTCCTTGGATGAGGGGGAGTAAATCCGGATTCGTGGGAAGGTGTTTGATGTTCAACCCGTCCGCGAGTTCTCGTTTGCGTGAGTCGAGTTGGTGTTTTGTTTGTATGCGCCCTTTCTTCAATTCCTCATACACGCGTTCGGCTAACGTTGTGAGCGGAGAATTAACCATATTTATGTCATGGGCGCGGAAAGTGTTAAAACTGGATTTGCGAAACTTGCGTCAATTACTGTCGTTCAGATAGTCCGGGATCCACGAGCGTGAGTAAACAGCGTTTTGTTTTGGGGTTGTAATCAAGAATGATAATGTTAGAAAGGTGTGTGTCCAAATAACGGTTTCCCTCCACGCATGCGCATAACTCTAAGTAAGCGCGTTGGGCAATCTGTTCCATTTCTAACGGGTTAACTTGTTTTCGAATCATTCGATCCCAGAATTTTTTCTCGGTATAATTGAGTGTTTTTTTCCTAGTGTGATATCCATCTGCATATTCCATGAGTTGAATAAGATTTATTCCGTTTTGTACCCGTTCAATGGTTCTATTTTTTTCTAGATCAATTCCTAATACTTCAACGGGTCGTGCGGAAAACCATTTGAATGAATTTGAACTTTCAACAAATATCTTGTTAAACAGTGAAACACGTCGTAAATATTCTTGTAAAGCGTATCCCGCATGAAACTTTCGGACAGTTCCTAGTGTGCTTGCCCCGACGCGAACGGGGTGTCGCGCTTTATTATCATAGAACTGTCTTTTTTTCTCCGCAGCGGTTGGATGTCGGGTTTCATCATATTTTTTCCAAAATTGTTCAATGGTTTCGCGAGTAGGTTTTTTTGGTTGCCACTTATTAAATTCGGGTCCTTTTTTTGGAAGTTGAAATCTTTTTCGGATCCAGCTAAACCATTTTCTCATAACAAAAATGATACAAATGCGTTTGCCAAGTAGTTAGCCACTAATGATATGGTGAAGAATGGAAACCCATACAATCCTGCCCCGTACCGGTCTTTCAGTGTGGGGTTGGCTACGATTGTCCCCTTGAGGGTGGTGACGGTTTCGCTGTTTTCTTTCGTGATGCGTATGTCAAATGTTTTGGGTCCTGCAAATCGCGGCGTCACGTTGAGTGATACTTCCTTGAACGAATGCGGGGTCATGTTTACGATTTGTGATTTCGCCCAGATTTGAGGAAGTGCGGGAATAACTTCTATTTTTGTGGACGCGCTCGAATCATTTACTAATAGCACGGTGAACGTGGAGGGTTCATTCACTCCTCCCGATAATTGGTTGGCGATTAAGCTTGCGTTCACGAGATTTTTTTGCACGGTTACACGTAAAACGTATGTCTCATTGAGTAATTCATCATTGTTTCCAATCATTTCCATGGGAAAATCATACACGCCCTCCGGAGTAAGAAGATTGGTTTGAATTTTAGTAATGAGGGAATCCGTTCCCACTCCCGAGTTGAGCGTGATAAAACCTTCCGTGTTGTGTGTGTTTTGAATGCGTGCTTGCGTCCAATCCACGTTTTTTCCATACCCTGAGTTCTTGTTGAAAATGATTTCCACACTTTCTCCGGGCATAACCCTCCCCACGTCTATTGTTTCGCGTGGTTTGGCTTTTTGCACGACCGGGTCAACCAAGTATGCGTCTCCCCACACCATCGTTGAGAGGCACAGGATGGCGATGCAGAAAAGGATGGCTTTGGAAATGGCTTTCATGCGTTATGGACGTCGTTTTGAATTATAAATGATGGGTATTTCTTCCGCGTTGCGCGTCACATATCCTTGTTCACGTATTCTAACACGGATGCCGGGTCAAAGTAGTATTGTTGGATGATTTTTTCCACTTTTTCATTCTCCAGGACGTTATGTTTGAGCATCCATCGGAGGATTTGCTCGCGTACGTTAATTTCTTGTTGAATGTGCTGCTTGTTTTTCCCGGAAACATCGGCCATGACCTGCATGAGGTGAGAAGGGGTGTCCGTGCGCATAATCAAATCCGTCTCC
>CAZKAN010000109.1:0-2812 GCA_964550925.1 uncultured archaeon
GAAATTGGTTCCCGCCGCGAGACATTGCGAAGCTTTATGCATCACCTGTTCATGCGAAACATCCGAGTAGGCAAACACAACCTCATCCACGTGATACTTTTGAATCCACTCCGTGAGTTTTTCTTCGGGAAGAATGGGAATACCATTCGGATAATTTTTTCCCGCGAGTTTAGCCGGGAATTTTCTCCCATCAATGCCGGGAATTTGAGCAGCGGTGAAACAAACGACTTCGTAGTAGGGGTTGTCCTTGTATACTTGATAAAAATCAAAAAAATCACGACCCGCGGCACCCATAATGATTATTTTTTTCTTGAAGGTAATGGGCAAGTGTTCCTGCATACGTGTTCACGCTCCGCACACGCCCAACATAAGAGAGGGGAGTGGTTGTTATCGGAGAAAAGGCTCTTTCCCTTTTAAGAACACGCTCAACGCGGACGCAAAAGAAGGGTCTTTCTTGTAATGATTCAACAACAGGGGTTCACTTACTAAATTAGCGGCATATAGCGAGGGTTTGATATCCCCACTCTCAACAAGGGCAGCGCGCTCAACTTCTTGCTTGAGGGCATCCGTGAATTTCCATACTTTGCGGGGAACTTCCACGACTAACTTCCCATCCTCGATGCGGGGACCACTAATAGGTTTAGCATGAGCACGCAAAAACTCCTCCGCGTGCTTCTCTTCAACCACACGTGGACCAATCCGTATGCGTGTTTGGGGAAGAACAGGATTTTCGACTTCGAAAATAATGTACGCTTCATTAAGCGCATCCGTCCAATGCCAGGAACGCACCACGTGAAAATCGTGCTGCGTGAGCGTGTTCGCAAGTTTAGTGGAAAGACGCGAGAGCTGTCCCCACATCACATCGGAAAGCATTCCATTGGGATAGGGCAAACGGACGCCTACAAATTCTTCCTTTTGCATGAGGGATTTGACTTGTTCCGCGGTGAGGGGTTTATCCGAATGAGGATGGAAAAATTTTTCGCTCGGCTGCTTCACGAAAGTGCGGCACGCCATAATCATGCGCGCAAACTGATTGTAGGAAAGAGCGCCCGCCACATTCCGTTGAGCGTCCGTGGGATCGACGACTAACAAAAAAGGGTGATTAAATTGCGCGAGAGCAATCGAATCATTCCCGTGGGCGCGTTCTAAGTCAATGACCGTGTGGTCGCGCCAGTGAGAAATACTCTCAACACACTTTTCGAATGAACCATACTGGAGAATGAGAATCTCCACCAAATAGCCGGGAACACCATGGAAGCGGACATCCGCCCCATACACGTGAACGCGTTTCAATAATTGCTTGAGCAAGCGGACATCATTGCACTGCCTCGTTGAGAGTCGCTTCTTCATGTACGCGGCATGAAAGGGCGTGCGGTCCACGGCGGAAATTTTGTTCGAAGCCTTGTCCACTTTGTACGTGGGAACAATTTCCACGTTAAACCCGTCAATGACACCTCTAACATACGGGTGTTCGCTATACGCTTCCTCGTGAAAGTTTTCTCCAAACACCGCGTGACCGAGTTTTAGTCCCGCTGCCTCAAACTTATCCCGTTTCAAGGAAGGAGGATAAAAGACAAAAATATCCAAGTCACGGTCTCCCTTCAAGTGGGTGTTGCGCGCGAGTGAACCCGCGAGTTTGGCCTCGAGGTGGGGGCCCTTCATGGCATTGATTTTTCGAATGAGTGAACGAACCATTTTCTCTTCACCTCGTCGTTCGGCGAGCGAGGGAACAATCTCCTTGAGGATGTTCGTTCTCCATGTTTGCGTCATAGGGTTTTCCCACGAGTTGGAAGCAATCGTCTTAATATAATCCCATGCCCTCCCCTCACGCATGAACATAGGAATGAGCCCCGTGCGCGGTATCCAACTCGCGGAAACGCCGTTTGCTAAAATCATGGAAGGGTTCCCCCACAACGAGTATTTGGTCAAAAAAAGCACGTTTAACACGGACGAAGAAAAATTATTCCGCGCCCTCTCAGGGGCGCTCAACCGGAGCTATCACTCCGATGAATGGGTGGGCAAGCTTCCTTCCTCCGTGTCCAAATCATTTGCAAGCGCATTCAAAACAAGCGTATTATCGTACGCAGACACATCGGAAATCGTGGACAAACTCCCTTTGGAAGAAGACTGGACGAAAGCACGAGAGCTATTGTTGAAAGTCCTGAATGAAAACGATGTTCCCGTGAATGATAAAGAATCATTCGTGGAACGCGTATTAGACGAGGGAGTGGGGTACGGATACTTAGGACCCCTCATGCGAGACGCGCAACTGGAAGAAATCATGGTGAATGGAACCTCACGCAACGTGTTCGTGTATCATTCCAAGTATGGAATGTGCAAAACGGACATATTCATCCCCATGCACGATGTGAATTTGCTCCGAATAATTGCTAAAGCCGCCAAGTTTGCAGGAAGAGGATTTCATGAGAAAGAACCCCTCCTCGACGCACGTTTGCCTGACGGGTCACGCCTCAATGCCACGTATGAAAGTGTAACGCTCTCCGGACACACGTTAACCATTCGTAAATTCACGCACAACACGCTTTCATTAACGGAACTCGTGAAGAATGGAGCCGTGTCAACCGAACTCGCGGCATTCTTGTGGCTGATGTGCGAAGGAATGAACGTGTACCCGATGAACATCATTATTACAGGAGGAAGCGGCACGGGAAAAACAACCCTACTCAACGCCCTTGCGTCCGTGATACGATACCGCGACAGAATTATCACGATTGAAGACACGACCGAATTGAAATTTTTGCACCGAGACAATTGGATATCATTAGAGTCACGACCCGCGAGCGGTAACGCG
>CAZKAN010000110.1:0-2808 GCA_964550925.1 uncultured archaeon
TTTTTTCTCCCATTCCTAATTCGTTTATCACGCTCACGATTGGGGCAACATACGGGGTATTTTGGGGGAGTATTCTCGCGTTGATTGGAGCGTTTTTTGCGTCTTCCTTAGCGTTTTTTCTTTCGCGCAAGTTTGGTAAAAAATTTGTCGAGAAATATATTCCTCACACGCATTTCATTCATTCGTTTTTCAAAGACAATGCGTTTCTCACCATTTTCATTTTGCGTATTATTCCATCCGTGTCATTTGACATGATTTCCTATGGCGCGGGTTTGACGTCCATGCGCTGGAAAACATTTGCCGTGGGAACATTTTTGGGTATTATTCCGGGGACGATTTCCGTTGTATTAGTCGGCGCCGGTTTGACGGAAGACTCTTCATTATCCTGGTGGGGTGTGGCCTTGTACGCGGTATTAATCATCGCGGGTGCATTCCTCACGCAGCACTTGAACTTATTGAATGGTGACGCGGAAAAAAACAAGAAAGGAAAAATAAAAGAAATTGCCACTGGTTTTCCGAAGAAATACTAGAAACTTTTTTTTTATTGCATTCTGGATTCAAGGAGCGAATCCCTCAACGCCTTGGGAAGGATATGCACGCGCCTTTTTAGAAAATGGTGCGCGAAAAACAAGAGAGGCATTGCAATTGCAATACCTCGGGGACAACCCGCCCAAACTTTTAGGAAAGTTTGATCAAAATCGGTCGGGCGGCCGGCGACTTCCGGCCCGCCAGATGTCAATGGCGCGCGTACGCCCCGAGAAGGATTTGAACCTTCGACCTACCGGTTAACAGCCGGGCGCTCTACCACTGAGCTATCGGGGCTTGCTCCATTAATGGCCTACTAAGGGTTGAAAACCCTTTGATGTAGTCCGTCGCAGCGGCCAGCCGAAACTGGCCCTGAGTTATCGGGGCAACTTTCTCAAAATGAGCCCCATAAAGCGTTATAAATGAGACCCTGTTTTATGCCGCGCCACTGCCTCTGCGTGCTCTTCCCCGTTGGCGTGCGCGGAGTGCGTGCATTCGAACGCGGGTATTAATGAGTTGTCGTGCCTTCCATGCAGCCTTGTTGATGCGTGCTTCTGTTTGTGCGATGGTTAATTGGTGGCTCGCCCGCATGGCGGCATCGTGGATGGGTCCTTTTTTCCCGAGTATTGGTCGATTCGCGATGCTTCGTTGTAATCGTATTATTTCCACGAAGTCCTTGCGTAATTCTCTTTGTAATTTTTCAAGTTGTTTGCTTGTTTGTTGATTTTTGGTTGTTGGTTTTAGTTGGAGCGCACGAATACTGGCGTCTACTTCCGAGAGTATTCCCCTGCGCGCACGCGCAATTTCTTCGCGCGTGGGTTTTTGGGGCAGAATAACCTGGCTGAGCCAGCGGAAGGGATTCATTAGAGAAGTGGGAAAGTCGCGAATATAAGTGTGCATGAAAATGGGCTCCCGGTCCCCGTTTTCAAAAAATAGTTTGAGGAGTGTCAACGTGTTTCTCGCTTCCGTGACCCGTGAAGCATGAACCTAACGGCCTACCGTTGCACTCTTCCGAGCCTGGCGGGGTTCTTCCTTTAGGGCCATCTTCCCGGACGAAAGGTCAGCAAAACCTATTGACGTCAAACCATTTTCTGATTCTTCGTTTCCGGTGTTCGGCACGCGCATGAAGCCGGTTTCGCGCGGGGGAAGACGGCTATCCTTCCTGCCTAGCCCAATTAGTTGTGCGTGTGAAAGATTAAAACTCCGTGGGGTGAGTTGCGTTAACGGCTATTTTTCATTGTCACCATTTTTCCCGGTGATTTAACACATTTCTCATTTTTTTTCGTGCAATCGTCGTTCTTTTAGCAGAATTATGCTTACAAACGTACATAGCAATTCAATAAATTCAAACAAAGCGTTAATCATACTCCGTTTCAAAAAGAAAAGGTATTTTAAGTCCGGAATGGTGTGGATAGCACATGAAAAATTGGGTCACTCATTCGTGAGTTGAAAAAAATCCAGTTTTTTGATTGAAGAGGGGGTCTCTTTACATGCAATCCATTATTTCGAATGCGACGCACAATGCGCCGAAAGTTGAAGAAAAATATGAAGAGTTTGGCCAGCCTAAGATTATGGTCATTGGTGCCGGAGGAGCAGGTTGTAACGCGGTCAACCGACTCGCCCACATGGGAATTGCGGGTGCTCAACTCGTGGCCATTAACACGGACAAACAACACTTGTCCATTATCGACGATAACATCACCAAAATTTTGATCGGAAAGTCCGTTACACGTGGATTAGGTGCCGGTGGATATCCTGAAATTGGAGCCAAGGCTGCCGAAGTTTCCCGCACCGCATTAGAAGAAGTCCTCGCGGGAGTAGACATGTTGTTCATCTCTGCCGGAATGGGTGGAGGAACTGGTACAGGGTCAGCTCCTATTGTGGCCGAAATTGCCAAAGCACAGGGTGCCATTGTCATTGCCATGGTCACGTACCCGTTTGCATTGGAAAAAGCCCGTACGATTAAAGCGGAAGAAGGAATTGAAACACTCAGACGCATTGCGGACACGGTCGTTGTGATTGATAACAACCGTTTGGTTGAACTCGTTCCTAATTTGCCCATTCAAGATGCGTTCAAAGTGGCCGATGAACTCGTTGCACGAACCGTTCGCGGAATCACCGAAACAATCACTCAACCTTCGCTCATCAACTTGGATTACGCCGACGTTCGCTCCGTCATGGTGGGAACAGGTTTGTCCATGATTGCCGTTGGAGAATCAAAGGGTGTTGACAAAGTGAATGAAGTCGTGGAAGACACGCTCAAGAACTCCTTGTTGGACGTTG
>CAZKAN010000111.1:0-2729 GCA_964550925.1 uncultured archaeon
AGGGCATCTTTAAATAGCCACTTTTCGCTTTTTCAGCGATGCATCCCCGCGTTATTGCACTGTTTTATCTTTTCTTGTTTTTGGGTTCCACGCTCGCGTATGCAGCACCTCATTCGTTCGCAGACGCGCAGGAAAACAATTACGCTCAACCGATGGAGCAAATCGACCCCGCTTCCTCCCGCTTAGAAACGGTGGGTCAGGACACGTACACGGTTATTTCCTTCCAAGCCGCTACGAATACGAGCCCGGGCACGTGTCGTTTGTCCGAACTCTCTGAAGCAGAAGTGCAGCGACTCAAAGATAGTATTCTCACTCCTGGAATCGTTGGACAGGAATTATCTTCCGGTGCCATTCCAAACACGAATCGTGACAAAGTGTCGGATCGCAACACGTTGCTCATTCCCAATCCTAGCGACCCCGAAACGGCTTTTCAAAAAGAAATTCCCACGCAAGTGTTGAATCCGAGTGAATTATCATTATTGCAAAATCAATCCATATCTGGACCCATTGCGTTTGGCGTGTCATTGGATGATAGTCTCCGAGCCGCGCGTTGTGTGGAAGAAAATACGTGTGCGGCCTCGGATGAACTGCTCCAATACCGCAACTCCGGTCAAGGAATTGTGGGTAATGTGAAAGACATTTATTCCTCGTTAAAGGGAGAATTGGACAAGGACGATTCGCAATTTTCGGAAGACGAAGCCGCGTTGATTCGTGGGGAAATTGAATCCCAAAAATTATTGAATGAGACGAACACGGAATCCTTGAACGTTGACACGGTTGAACGTGCCAAAAACCCTAACGTAATGAATCATATTCGTTCGGATAACACGTTGCAAGCGGGAGTGGTGACTAATTGTGATAATGGTAGTTGCGTCGTGACCATTTATTCGATGTTTGACAAATATTTTAACTCGTGGTTTTCCGGCGAATTAGTTATTGGAACGTTTGGTCCAACGGTTTGGGGACAATTCAAAAAAATGTTATCCAAATCCAAACGATATAATTTGATTAGCAGTAAAGTCGCTGAAAAAATAGATTTAGCCACAATCTGGGGAAGCAAAAAATTTAGTAAAGATATGATTTTCAAAGATAACGTTCCCGTTGGACCAAATGATTTTTTCACGAAGTATCGCGTCAATTCACCATCCCTCAAGTCAGTCAAAGAAACAGTTGAATTAAGCGGCGCTGATTATTTTCGTAATCTCAAAAAAATAGCTGATCGCGACGCGGATATGGGAGGCATTTACAAAGAATTATTCATCGACAAAAAAGTCACATCCGGGGGCGCATATCCTAGTATTGAAGATGCACTATTTGGCCCAAACGGTAAACTTGGTTCCCTTACTGATTTTGAAAAACGTAAAAAGATTTTTACGTATACGGGAGAACTCAAGAAATACGCGGATGTTACTGAAAAAATACGCAGTGAATTAAGCACATTAGCAAAAACCGATCGTATCCAAGCCGCACGCGGATATGCTAAAATTTTCACGGATGCCGATGATGCGTTTAATTTAGATTTCAAAGAATTTTTCAAAAAGAGCGTTCCAGAAGCAGAGTTCCGTAAACTCTATGTGAAAGATCCACAAACACAGACCATACGCAGTCTGTTAGATTTTGATGACAAATACTTTGACGATGCCTTCGAAAGTTTTGTAAAAAAAGGAGATTTTTCGGATGTTAAATTACTCGAAAAAGACGCGGCGGGAATTAAACTCTACGCCATCCGCCCCACGGGAGTCCCAAGCGGTGTTGTTGACATGAAACGATTACAGGAAGGAGGATATTCTCCTGACACGTTGGTTCGTTTGTTTAATGGTGAAACAGTTTTTGCCACTCCGGCGAATTTTGATCAAATATTGAAGGACCAGCAGGCTAATCCTGGAGGCGGATTACAATACATTTTACAAGGAGGCTTCACCGAAACAACCGAACAATTAACTCCTAAAAGTTTCGCCGAGAAGGTTCTCGCCGGAAACATCATGGATGGTAAAGTCAAGAACATGTCCCGCAACATTAACTCGTTGTATGACACCATGGTCGCTCGTGACTGGGGTAAGGGCGGTTACACGAATATTTTATCGCGTTCATTGCAAGCCCAAGAGAATTTAGTGGGCAATTATTTCAAATTCTACAACCTCACGGAAGGAGGCATCACGTGGACGGCTAAAATGTATGGGTATTGGTGGCTAACCCAAGGATTTGGAAATGATAAATTCTCCATTTATCAACTCCCTGAAACGTGGACTGAAGCCCGTTTTGTGCCGGGAGAACAAGACATTTACAAAGACGCGTACGTGGACTTTTTCGCGAACGAAGGCAGTGACACGGGAGATATTTTCCGCAGCGTGATTTCAAAATTCCCCGCCCCTATCGTACTAGACAGTATTTCCGAACAGTACGCTCCCCTCAAGAAGGGTTGGGAGTTTATTGTGGGAGAAAAGTCACGTGCAACACCGGATAATTTAGCCATGTATTTCTTTGGCTCCCCCTCCTGTGAAGGTTGCTTATCCACCGTGGAATCACCCACTCAAAATCGTTTCGATATACAGTACATCTCCCCCGAAAGTGTGAATAGTTTCTTTTTGGAACATGGAAAAAGTAAAGAAGCGAAAGAAGAAGGACAATTACTCACGCTCTTCGCTCACCACACGAATGTGAATGGTAAACTAGACGGTGAAGCGTTGGATGAAATTAATTTGGTGGACGCGCGCAATGACCGTGAGACA
>CAZKAN010000112.1:0-2720 GCA_964550925.1 uncultured archaeon
GCAACCACTTGTTGCGTGTTTTCGTCCATTTTTTCAGTCATTGTTGTCCCTCATTTAAGCGTTGTATTTGAGCACGTCATCCATGACATCCACGTGTGCGAGGAGCATGCGTCGGCAGCAGTAACGGGTTATTCCCATGTGTTGGAATATCTCGTCCAATTTTTCTCCTTTCTTCATGCGTGACTTCATCTCTTCGTAATGTCCCGCAATGGGTTTTCCGCAGGAAAAGCATCGGACTGGGATAATCATGGTTGTTCCACCTCGTTTTCTCCGTTATCGTTTCGAATGCTGCTTCTTTCTTCGAGCCTTAGGTCCAAGAGGTTTCTTGGGTTCAGTGCGTCGAGGATCGTCAACCAGCAACATGCGGTCATACTCTAAATATCGTTTGCGGAGTTTTTCATCTCCCGTGTATTCGACTAATGCTTTGGCAATCGTCCCACGAGCAGCGAGGGCTTGGGAAATGGGTCCGGACCCGTGAACGTGTACGGAGATGTTGACTCCTTGCGCAGCGTCCCCTGCGAGGATAATGGGCTCTTGAATGAGCGCGCGTAAGGATGCTGGTTCCACTAAGTCTAAGTTGCGCGTGTTGATGCGTACAACGCCTTTTCCCGCGTTGATGGTGGCTTGGGCGGTGGCCTCTTTCTTTTTGGCTTTGAATAGTGTTTGTTTTTTTCGCTTAGCCATGGGTGATCATTACTCCTTGATTTCGTTGTATCCTAATGCGTTGGCGAGTTGCAAAACCGTGGTTGTTCCTTTGGTCTTCGTGTTTTGGGCCTCGTTCATGCCTTTGAATGTCTTCCCCTCATACTGAGCGGGTTTTCCGATGAATGTTTTGAGTCGGCGCATGGCTTCAACTCCGCGTTGCGTGCGGTGGGGGACCATTCCCTCAATGACTTCTCTCACGATGCGGTCAGGCATGCGTGAGAAGCGGGGTCCTGTTTCAGGGTTTCCGCGCGGGCGTAAGTCAAGTCGTGTCTGCCAGAGTTTTTGCAACACGACCGGGTTTCCCGTAAATACGGCTTTTTCCGTGTTAATGACAACCACGCTTTCTCCGCGTAATAATTCTCCGGCGACTAAGCTGGCGAGTCGTCCGACAATCATGTTGTTCGCGTCCACGTATTTCGTTTCGCGTGCGCTAGTTTTGTTGAGCGTGCGTGTTTTGGTTGTTTCTTTTTTGGCAGTCATGTTATTTCACCAGAATCATTTTGGATGCGGGAACTTTTTGTTCGACGATTTCATTTAGGGTCATGGCTTTTCCTTTAGCCGCGAGGATTTTTTTCTTAGCGGTTTCCGAGTATGCGTACGCTGCCACGTGTAGGGGGTTGGATAGTTCTCCCTTGGATAATACCTTTCCAGGCACCACGAGTATTTTGTCCTTGTAGAGCGTGCTCATTTTTTCTAAGTGTGCTAAGCTGACTTCGGCTCGTTCGCGGGTGGAAACACTCATGAGGGCGGTTAACACTTCGTAGGCGTTTTCTTTGCTTGCCTTGCGGTGCGTATCGAGTTTCACGATGAGTTCGCGCGTGCTTGTTTTGGTGGGTCCGGTTCGTTTCATAATCATCAGTTTTGGCTTGCGTTTTTTTCTTTTCCATTGAACTTTTGTTTGGGTTTTGATTAAACTTTTCTCAAAAGTTTATGCAGGAGACAGGATTCGAACCTGTGAAGGCACTAAGCCACGGGATCTTAAGTCCCGCCCCTTTGACCGCTCGGGAACTCCTGCGATAGGTAAATCAACAGGGTTCCGATGCGATTAAGAAGCCTCCTTTTTTACGCGTTTTTTAGAGCCCCTCCTTGATTTGTTCCATGAATTCGCTTGTTTTCGTAGAGATGATCTCGCACGCGGTGTGGAGTATTTCTTTCGTGGAGAGTGCTCCTGTGCTTTCGAGCATGAGGATGAATCCCGTGTCATCGGCATCCACTTGGATGTTTTGACTTCCCCCCACTTCTTCGCAGGCACCGCAGAGGGTACAATCTGCCTCTTGCGTGATGGAGAGTTTCTTTCCTTTGACTTCAATGATTTTGACGGGGCAACTCGCGGCAATTTTTTGCATCGTGTTCGCGTCAATCGTGTCATTAATGGTAAATGTTGGAAGTGCACGGAATCCGATGACGCAGGGTTGGTATTTGGCGTGGTCTTTTCCCACTCCTACAACGGCTTCTCCTTCAATACGTATGCGTTGGTCGGCCTTGAGTTTGGTGAGTGGGATTTTTTTGTCTAACACATCTACTACTGCGTCATTGAATTTGATTTCCGATGAGTAAACCGTTCCCGGTCCGGTGGCGTCGAGGGAGAATTTTACTTTGTCTCCTAATCGGTATCCTTTTGCATCCATTTTGATGGGGATGAGTCCGAGTCGGTGTCCTAAGAATTCATCAAACAACACGCCGTTGTTTTCGTAAATACCCAATTCTTCAATCGCGAGGATGGGGACTTCGCTCATGGCCACTCGTCGGAGTGCGTTAATCGTGGCGGTGCTCGTTCCTTTAATCAAAACGTGGGCGGTATTTCCTTTGTCTTGAAGCACTTTCACTGCGTTTCGGGCCATGGTTTTTTTCCTCCAAATTTTTGATAAGAGTTTGATCAAAACCCTCTGCGGGTTTTTAGTCAATCAATCATCAAACTTTTTTGCTCCTGTGCTTTTTCTTCTTGCGTGTTCCATCATGCGGCGTCGGTGTCACGTTTTCGATGGAAATAATTCTCATTCCATTTCTGGTTAAAC
>CAZKAN010000113.1:0-2656 GCA_964550925.1 uncultured archaeon
CTTTTTTTAAAGAGTTCAACCTTAACACTGATATTTTTGTGCCGAAATTTTTCAAAATATTCAAAGAAACCTCAATATAATTATTTCTAAGACAGCAAAACAGTAGATTCTCATATAGTAAATTACTATTAGTAGTGATTTCCTCCAGATTAATTTGAGTTTTTAATAGATTTTCTGCGAGAATTAAACAAGACATAGAAGAATAAAAATGATTATCAAGAAGCCAATGGTCGAAAATTTGTGAGATATATAACTTTCTCTTTGCTTTTTCCTGTATTTTGAAATGAGAAAACACACTACAAAAGAAGGGGTTGAGGGACGTGGAATGGTTATTTTGGTTAGGAGGATTTCTCCTCGCTTCATTCCTTGTTACACGTTTCATTAAACAACGCTTTCCCAACGCGCAAACGTGGGGAATCGCGAGCATGATTCGCTTCACGAAAACACAAAAAATATTTGATACGTTTGTAAAACACCCTCATTTAGTTAATCGACTCACGGACTTGGGATTGGTCATTGGATTTGGTTCCATTGCCGTGGATTATTTGTGGATGCAAAAACGAAAAGCATGGGAACGCGTCCTCGTGTTTGTGGTGAGTATGATTGTGTTGGGCTCCCTCACCTCATTCATTTTCCCCACGGAAAACCCCATCATCCCCATCCCCACTCTCGTGATGCAATTCTTCTTTGGATTATTTGGTTTAGCAGGAATTATTCTCGTGAGTTTATTCTATTCGGGGTTGGACATTTTTACCAAGTTGAGCGTGGGAAAAAACGCATGCGCAGGGGTTGCACCAGTAATACCTGGGGTGGATTTGCCTAACTCCCCTATTTCAGTTCCCTTGCACGCATGGCTATCCTTCGTCATCATTTTGATTGTTCACGAAGCCTCGCATGGGTTTGTGATACGTAAACTAGGAATGAAATTGAAGAGTTATGGACTTTTACTCGCAGGATTTCTCCCCATTGGCGCGTTTGTGGAACCCGATGAAGAAGAGTTGAAAAAACTCGAAAAGAAAAATCCGCGCGACGCATTACGCATGTACGCGGCCGGGCCCTCATCTAATTTGTATTTCTTTTTGATTGGGGGATTACTCATTTCACTCGTGGGGGGACTTGTGGTGAGTCCGCTCATTCAGCCCACGCTCAATGAGATTCATTTGGCATCCGTCTCCGGTGTCAAAATTAATGAGGTAGCGGAAAAAATAACCATTTGCGGAACAGAATTTAATGCTCCCGCGTTTGGCGTGTTACAATCCAATGACCAAATTCTGAGCGTGGATGGAAAGAATGTGAAAACCATCCAAGAATACTCACTTGAAACGCGGGGAAAAGAATCATTTACCATGACGGTGTTGCGCAACGGAGAAGAAAAATCATTCACGTTTGAACCGAATGAATTGGGACGATTAGGAATCACGGTGCAAGACATTCCCAACACGAATTACACTCCCCCTGAGTGGTATAATCCATTCATGCAGGTCGCGGGATTCATCGCCTCATTCGTGGGATGGCTAATTTTGCTCAATTTTTTGGTGGCCACGGCCAACTTCATTCCGGTGGACCCATTTGACGGGGGAAAGATGGCCAAACTACTCTTACTTCCGTACTTTGGCTTCTTGAAACAGGGAGAAGAAGAAACCAAAAAAATCATTGGAAAAGTATTCGTGGGAATTGTGCTCGTGTTGGTGCTCATCAACGCGGCACCATTATTTATGGCGAGCGCAGCGTAATAACGTATGGTTGACATTCGCAAGAAGACGTGGCCAGCGTATTTTCAAAAAGTGTTGAATGGAGAAAAGAAAATAGAGCTCCGCCTCGCGGATTTTGAATGCAAACCCGGCGACGTATTAGTATTAGAAGAATGGAATCCAGAAACGAAAACGTATACGGGAAGAACGATTCGTAAAAAAGTCTCATTTGTCATGAAAACAAAAGATGCTCCTTTTTGGACGAAAGAAGAAATTGAAAAATATGGTTATTTGATGATACAAATGGATGATGAATAGACAGGCGAAAGCTAGTGATTATTTCTTTTTTCGATTGTGGAGTCTCTCGGCACGATGCAGGTGATCAGATTCCATCGCTTTGTATGCCAGAATCTCGTCGCGAAGCATGCGTTCCATGCCGGGACCCGGCTCATGAGCACGCAAAAAGGCTTCTAACTCCATTATTCTCCTCCTGCTAGCGAGTGCACGACGAACATTCCACTTACGTCTTGCTTTTGGAAAAAACCACCTAGGCAGGCGAGGCATGCAGTGAAGAGTAAAATGAGCTATTTATAGTTTTGGATTCAAAAAATAAAAAAAAACGAGTTATGGCCAATGGCCATAACTCTACACCGGTCCGACCGATTGGAATCGGTCTACAGGTAATTCAAACCGTAATCGCTTCCGCTGCTGTGTGAGCTGCTTCCGCGACTTGAACTCGAGCGCTTGTCATCGGATTTAATGAAGGGACTTTTAACTCCCGTAAAAATCGTGATGACTTCGATCTTGTTCTCATACGTGGGGTCGACACGCGCTCCCCAAATGACGACCGACTTAGGGTCCATTTGTTCGGTGAGCATGGTTCCAATACCATTGGCTTCACCAAGCGTTAACTCGGCTCCTCCGGTAATGTGAATCAATGCACCTTTGGCACCGGCGATGTCAAC
>CAZKAN010000114.1:0-2649 GCA_964550925.1 uncultured archaeon
TAACTGCTGCACCCCTTAGGGCTAGGGACCTTATCTCAGTTCCCTTCTCCGGGCTCCCTCTTTCAAGGCCCGTATCGATCGTCGGCTTGGTGGGCCGTTACCCCACCAACTACCTAATCGACCGCCGTCTCATCGATGCGCGATTATGCCCAGCATGCGGGCACATCCTTTCACACCCAAACCATTCCAGATTTCGGGTGCTACGGCGCATTACCCCCAGTTTCCCAGGATTAACGCCTCGCAACGGCAGATTGACGACGTGTTACTGAGCCGTACGCCAAAGGCCAACGTAGCTTGACCTATTGACTTGCATGTCTAAGTGGCAGTTCGATAGCAGTACCCGCCAGCAGGATCAGCTGGATCGCAACACCCTATCAAAAAAAAGAACATTGCTGTTCGCTTTTTTTCAAAAATGTTGTACCAAAACTCGACTTACACAACCGTTTGTTTGACAAACGTTCAATGAACTAAATCATTGACCGCACGTGAAAGCGAATTCTGTATCCTACAAAGCGTCTTGGAGATTGTCCAAAAAGTTGTTCGTACTATTCGTAAAGATTTCACTAAAAGAAATTTGGCGTTTTTGGATTCATCATTCCGTCAACTATTTTTTGCAAAATAATTGATTGAAAAACAAATCAAAACACGTGACATGATTGTTTGTTCTATTGCTAGAATTCGACAATCCTTGTCTTTGCTTCCAACCTACATCATCCCAAAGGCTTGCGCGTGATTTGGGAATCATTTCCCTCGCGACTCAAAAAAGAGCGCGGTTTTCCAATGTGGAGATGATGTCAGCTTTGGAAAGCTGAAAAATCGCGTGTCCTAGGCAAAATGCTAGGAGGCAATTTGAAACACTTAGTTTTCGACTAAGCGGACCTAATTTGCATGAGAGAAGGCTTTTAAACGTAGGTCAAGGGTCGAAGTTTCACGGCTCATTTTTGCGACCCCACGGCAAGTTGGGAAACAATCCCACGAATTTTCCAATGGAACGAAGGCTCATGAAGGCATCCCAACGCTTTTTAGTTAAGTATTCGTCCGCGGCCAACGCAATAGCCGCTCGCTGAGCGAGGTAATGGTAATACTGCTTCGTTAATGGGTCCCAATCCTTGGGGTTGCCAAAGGAACGAAAATTCCGTTCTAAACGGGTAATATCGCTTTCGAGTTTGATTCGAGCACGAATATTCTCTAGAAAAATGGGCTTTCCAGTGTCATATTTTTTTGTGGCAGGATTGTAATCATAATCCCGGATGATTGTAGCCAAATACACTTGAATGAGTTCTCCTCGCACCTCCACGGGAAGTCGAGCAAATGGCTTGCGGGATAGACAATACCTCGTCAAAAGATGCAAACCATTCGCGTAACGCGTGGGAGTTACCCGCGTGCGCATGTTTTTGTCAACGGTAACTCGCACGAGGCCTTTTTGCCGCATCTCCGTGACCATGTCGGCTACTTCTTGGGGTTTGCGAAGCGATGTTGGAACTAACCACTCTTTGGGGTTGGCCATGAAGCCAATACGTTCTATGAATTCAGGAGGGCTTCGAAAGCGAGGATCATGGGGCGTTCGTCCAAAGTATCGGCGAGAAGGCGTTGGTTCAAATGGTTGCGATGGGCGGCGAGACTTAGCCATACGTCTGTGTACAACTCATCCGCCCATAAAAACGTGTACGCGGGCACGGGATTACTGTCGTGCGCGCTGTCTCAAGTATCGCTTCTTTCTGCGTTCGCGACGCATCTTTTTCTTTTTCCACTTCCAGCGTTGTCTGGCGTGGGTTTTCTTGAAACGACTTGTATCCTTGTGTCGGGTTCCCAAAAGTATCACCAATTACACACCGAAAATACTGGAATTGGTTTAAAAAAGCACCCGCACGTCTTCCATTAAAGCACATTAATTTGCTAGAAACAGTTGCCCCTGTCGTCTAGCCCGGCCAAGGATCGGGGCCTTTCAAGCCCTTGACGCGGGTTCAAATCCCGCCGGGGGCACTTTCTTTTTTTCAGGAGTTACGGTTCGCCCAGTTTCTATTTCTTCGCTCAATGCGCTCGGCTGTCCCTACTGGATTTTTTTGTTTCAGCATTCGACGCAATTCGGGATTAGCAGCTAAAAATCGTCTCCATGCTGCTAGGTCGCGGGGAGAAACTTCGTGATGGGTCGCAACACGCGCAACGGCTTCCCCGTGTCGTCGCCACGCTTTTACCGGTTTACCTCGTGAAATCCACTTATCCAAATCATTACGCGACTTAGCTTTGGCGCGGGAGCCCATTCGTTTAGGCATAAACCCAAAATGAGGCCATGACTTATAAACATTCACTTGGATGAATGGTGTATATTGAGGATTATTTATGGCAAAATTCCCCGAAGCAATGGCCCGCGTGTTCAAGAACATGTACATTTGCATGAAATGCAATGCCCGCAACCGCGGTAATACGGGAAAAGTTCCCACGATTTGTCGAAAATGCGGCGGAACCAGCTTACGATTGAAGAAGAAAGGGAAGGTCACGAAGGCGTAACATCATGCGTGCTTCGAACCCTCATCCTACTATTTCATCCATTTTTTTGAATTACGCTACACTCGTACGACCGCTCAACGCAGTCATGTCTGCTGTTGGAGCGTATATTGGGTATGCACTCGCGACTCAAACCATTATTTT
>CAZKAN010000115.1:0-2550 GCA_964550925.1 uncultured archaeon
GCGTGCAAATCCCTTAATTTCCGTGGGGCACACGAAGGTAAAGTCCAATGGGTAAAAGAAAACGAGTAACCATTTTCCTTTGTAGTCCTTCATGCTTACTTTCTTGAATTCACCATTGACGTAGGCCATGGTGCTAAAATCGGGTGCTTTTTGTCCGACGATTGTCATTTGATTCACTCTCCTAGAATAAGGTTCGTACTAAAGAGAGTGTTTTTCCTTAAAAAATGCTCGATGGTTTTCGCCCCATCTTTTTAATAGGATTACATGTTAAACGTGGTATCACCTATGGAGAGGTTGAATCAGCATGGCCGAGTTAATGAAAGTCAAACAATTGCGCCCGCGCATGGGAAACGTGTTTATTGAGTTGGAAGTCGTCTCAAAAGGCGAAGCGAGAGAATTCGCCTCGGCCAAAGGTCAGGGAAAAGTGTGTAACGTCGCTGGAAAAGATGAAACGGGCGAGGTTCAGGTTTCCTTGTGGAATGAGCAAATCGACCAAGTCAATGAGTGAAGTAAAATCCGCATTGAGAATGGGTGGGTTTCCGAGTACAAGGGACAATTGCAACTCTCCACGGGAAAGTTTGGCACATTACACATTCTATAATTGCAACATAATTTGGGTGTGGGGGTTCCTTATTCCCCCTCTTTTTCCTCGTCAAAAGTGTCTTGGTTTTATAAATTCTTGGTAAAGTTGTAGAGGTATAATTATTCCTTTATGGAGTGTGAAGAAACCATGAGTTTGGAACTAGAAAACCCGATTATGCGCCTTGAAGATGATGGCGACGATGGCGATTGGGAAGAAGATGAAAGTGAAGAAGATGATGATGATTGGTCGGACGATGATGATGAGGCCGAAGAAGACGAAGACGGTGGAGATTCCGACGAATAATCGTTAAACGTATCAATTACCCTCCCGTTTTCCCAACGGGAGGCCTTTTTAATTTCCCTTTTTCTTATTCTGGACAGGTTGAACGTATGGATGCTCATTCTAAAATCGAGACCCTTTCACAAGGATTGGAAGAAATCCTCACGCAAGAAGACTTGAAGGCTGCATTTGAAACGGGCGTTCCTCTCAAGCATTACATTGGATTTGAAGTCTCCGGGCAACCGCACATTGGGGCTGCGTTGAAAACGCTGTATCATATCAACAACTTTCAACACGCGGGAGTGAATTGTTCAATTTTTCTCGCGGACTGGCACTCGTGGATTAATGATAAGTTGGGCGGCGATAAAGAAAGTATTCGCCGCGTTGCACGTGGATATTTCAAAGAATGTTTCATCGCCGCATCCAAAGTAGCGAAAGCCGATGCGGAAAAAATTAATTTTGTGTTGGGAAGCGATTTGTACCATAACGCCGACGAGTACTGGGAAACCGTCATTGATGTGGCTAAACACACGACTCTTGCAAGAATGCAGCGTTCTATTACTATCATGGGTCGACAAGAAGGCGACAATCTTGATTTTGCCAAATTATTGTATCCTGCCATGCAAGTCGCGGATGTGTATTTCCAACAAATTACGTTGATGCACGCGGGAATGGATCAGCGCAAAGCCCACGTAGTGGCACGTGAAGTGTCGCACAAGTTGCAATATCACAAACTAGTTCACAAAAACAAGACGCTTTCTCCTATTGCTGCGCACCAACACTTAGTCATGGGTCTCCAAAAACCACCGGTGTGGCCCATTCCGAAAGAAAAATTATCCGAAATGCGTTCCGCATTGAAGATGAGCAAGTCCGTTCAAGGTAGTGCAATTTTCTTGGATGATTCCGAGGAAGAAATCACGAAGAAAATGAATGGTGCTTTCTGCGTGGAAAAAAATATTGAATACAATCCCGTCTTGGATTGGGCCGAACATTTAGTTTTTCCTTTTGTGAAAGATTTTTCCATTGAGCGCCCCGCTAAGTTTGGGGGAAATGTGACGTATGATAATTATAAATCACTTGAAACTGATTTCGCGGAAGGAAAACTCCACCCCGCGGATTTGAAACAGGGAATGGGACGCACTCTTGCTACGATTCTCGCTCCCGCGCGCAAGCATTTGACCAGTGAAAAGTGCAAAAAGTTGAAGGAAGAATTTCTCGCGCTCAAAGTTACGCGCTAACGCGTTACCATCGTCCATTTCGTCGACTGCGTTTGCCGCGATTTCCATTGCGTCGCAATCCGTTGCCATTTTTTCCATTGCGCAGGCGAATAATCATGAGTGAATCCATGTGCTGTTGCAATTCGTGGGATAACTTGGTGTTGCCCGGCAAGCGGAGTTGGAGCTCGTGATTAATACGTTTCAATGCGGTTAGTGCATCGGCGTGCTGTGCCGCATCCAAACCTCCTTCTCGTACGCGCGAGGTGAGTTGATCATAAATGTGTAGCAAGTCTGTCGCTGTCAGTTCGTGAATGAATTGAATGTCTCTCCTCCTATTGGAGAGGGCTCTTCTCACATCATCGCGTGCCATGCACGCTGTTTAGTTTTCAGGTATTTAATTCATTCCATTATCGACCGTTATTTTTTCCCCGCCGCTCGCATGAGTCGGTCCATGAGTGCTCGTCCCACTCC
>CAZKAN010000116.1:0-2546 GCA_964550925.1 uncultured archaeon
GTTCATTTGGTTCCGCGTCTTCGGAAGAATCATTGTCCAAATTTGTGCGGTTTACCTCTTCGTCGTCTTGCGTTTTTTCGTCTACGCTCTCTTCGGCTTCCCCTTCACGCTCAACGGACTGCATAATCTTGTCGAATGGGTCCTGATGCCCTTTTTCAACGTGAACACGGGGCTTTTTTTCTTCGCTCATGCGTGGAACTACGTTTTTGGACTTATAATCCTTGTCCACACGCCCAACACGCATAAAAACACGGAATGGGTCCCTTTCTCGTGAAAAAGCACCCCAAACCCTCATCACGTCCCGCGCACGCAGCCCCCACACCCGCGCACTCGTCTACCCACCGAAAGCATTCGCCCATGTTCTATGCGTGGGAACTAGTTACACTCGCATGTGTTATCTTTGTCGCGGAAGCCCATTTTGGACACCCCTTCATTCATGTGGATAAGGAAACCGAACATATCCTCGAGCTCGCCGTGGAAGGAGCAGAAGTCATCCTCATCGCGGAAGTCGCATTATTGTTAATCGTGGCGCGGGACAAAATCACCCACATCCGAAGAAATTGGCTGAGCATTCTGGCCGCAGCCCCCGTAGGCGGGAGTATTCGTGGAATAACCGTGCTTAAAATCGCTTGGCACGCATTTGAAAAAACACGCATGGGACACTTCCTGAAACACCCTATTCAATACACGCGGCGTTGGATACGCGTTAAACTAGGTCTGCGTCCCCTCGCTTGAACCGTTTTTAAACGCACCCCCACAAGAATGATATACCGGGCAAGTAGCGCAACGGTAGCGCGTCCGCTTCGCATGCGGGAGGCTGGGGGTTCGAATCCCCCCTTGTCCATGGCCGCTAACCTGCGGCCGCGCGGAAGTTAGGGGAACGTAAACGTTCCCCAGACAACTACATTTTTTCGCCGGCCTTTTTCAAAAAGGCCGTTTGATTCCCCCCTTTTCCATGCCAGTTTCGGCTGGCCGCGGCGATATAGAGGGATGACTAAGCACCCCTCAGCTGATTTTCTTCCTGTTTCGCCAACCATTTTTATAGGGCAATTCACTCGTACACGCATGCGTTTAGCATTGCGTTTGCTTTTCAGTTTCATTTTTTTGTTAACGTTTTCCCCGACTATTTTTGCTGCGGACGTGTATGTGTTAAAGTCCATTGATGTCCCACAAGTGTACGCAAATTCACCCATCGTGGCAGAGTTTACTATCGAGAACAAAAATCCAGCTGCCAACTCAACGATACTGCACGTAACCATTCGCAATGACCAAGGACAAATTATTCAGGGGTTTAATGATTATCAAGTAAACCTGTCCTTCAACTCGAATCCAATAAAAATAGTAACTGTTCCAATTCCACTTGCTTCCATCAATGAGGGGGAGACCTACACGATTGATTCAAAAATTGATTGGTATGACCCGCCATTCACGCAGAACGATGAAACGACAAAAGGAAATAATTCCGCGCGAAAAACATTCACGTTACTAAAAGCACCCCAAACATATCAAGTTCCCGACATGCCGTTGGAGTTATCATTCGTGAGCATGTTGCTCGTGCTGAGTGGATTATTATATTTTGGTCGAGTGCAAAAAAGAAATTAATTTTCTCGACCAACTAAAATTCAACTAATTAATTTTCTTACCGGTTTTTCCAAACAAACTTTTTAGAAAAAGTTTGATCAAAAAATTAAATAATTTTCTTTCCGGTTTTATCAAACAAGTGAATAACATTCACAGGACAAGAGTCCGCGGCTTCCTTGTTGGGAGTATATTGCGCTTGGCCAATATCCTTTTGTTCGCCATCTTCTCCGCTTTCGAGTTTGATGTGGATGGACCCCTTCAAGTTGCTCTTTCCATCAACAGGGGACATTTCCCAATAATCCGGTGCCACGGCTGCGCAGGCCCCGCATCCAATACAATTGGGTCGGTCGTGTTTGATTTGATAGTCGGGCATAGGATATTCCACCTCAATCAGGAATGGTTATACTAGTAACGCGGAAAAAGTCATTTTAAAGGTTTAGGAACAAATCCCGAAAATCCCTGCCATTAGCGAAATTACGGGTGTTTATGTTTTCAGTTTATAACGGTTTTCCGACCGTCATAGTATTGAAATAGCCCCATCGTCTAGTGGTCAAGGATATGGGACTCTGACTCCCAGGACCTGCGTTCGAATCGCAGTGGGGCTATTCACATTTTTACGCCACTAATTAAATACTAGTAAACGGTTAATCACGTCCGGATGCACATGAACACTCCGGAATCTCTTTCTGAAAGAAAACCAACCAAATTCATTATCATCACCGGCGGCGTGGTTTCAGGTTTAGGCAAAGGAATTGCGGCCGCGTCGATTGGGCGATTACTCGTTTCCGCAGGGCTGAAAGTCATTCCCATCAAAATGGATGGTTATTTGAACGTGGACCCGGGCACAATGAATCCTATTGAACATGGGGAAGTTTTCGTGTTAGATGATGGGGGAGAAGTGGATATGGACTTTGGTCACTATGAACGTTTCCTTGATCAGCCGCTTACAAAGCTTTCCACACTCA
>CAZKAN010000117.1:0-2436 GCA_964550925.1 uncultured archaeon
ATTGCCTGCAATTGTTGTCGCTGCATGCTCACACTCATGAGTGTTTGTCGCTGCTTCTCAAATTCATTGACCATTTCTCGAATGTCTTGCGCCATATTTTTTCTCTCCTTTACACGTTTAACTGTTGTAAGTACTCGACCATTTTTCCATAGGATTGCTGCGAGGCATTCACGTAGGCCAAATGGGGTCCTTTACTGAGTATTTCCAACTGCTTATTTTTAACCGTAATCGTGGTCTTGGATCGTTTTTCATACCTGGAGCGTGTTTCGGGCTGCAACGCAGTATAAATCGCACTCGCGTGCAAGGGAGAACGAATCACGTGCACGGATTTTTTAGTAATCATGCATTTTCTCCTTAACGTATTAGCGGGCAATAATTCTCTTTTCCACGGGTGCGCGGACTTTGTAAAAAATCTTGTTACCGCAATTGGGGCAGCGAACTAATCCTACAGGGAGTTGGTCAAACGTCTGCAAACATTTGTTGCATTTGTATGCCATATCGTTCACGCTTCCTCAGGTGTTTCAGTCGTGTTCTCAACGTTTTCAACGTTTACTTCTTCACTCTTCTTCTTTTTCTTCTTAGAAGGTTTCTCTTCCATCAATGAATCAATCTTTTCTTCATCGCTCAACTCAACATTTTTAGTGGGTCGAACAATGGGTTGCACGTTCGCGTCAATCACGGCAGATAATTCAGGCGTGAATGCGCGCTGGTCCACCATCTTGGCGATAATGCTTCCTGAAAGTGTTTGAGGATAAAATGCTCCACCCGCGTACTTGGTGTTACACTTGTTGCAAATAAAAATTCCAGTCGAAACGCGTTGAACTTTTTCAAAACCGCATTTAGGACAAATGTGAAGCTTGCGCTGTTTTTCTTCCACGGCTTCGAATCTTTTTTTGACGGATACACCGTATCGGGCACCGAATCGGGCCGTGTGTCGCTTGGTTTTGTTAGTCATGATTTTCAGTCCCCTAAAAGGAGTCGATATAACCTAAAACCGCCGAAAAACTCTTATAAACCCGCCTAGTCAATCCACGCTCAACGAGGGGAAAAGAACCCCCTAAATGGGCGTTATTGGAGGAATGGAAGGGGATAAATCCCTTCGCTTCCTTTAGACACTATTTTACCAAAACGCAGGCGAAAATCAAAGGGAAGTTATCCCTTCAATAATTTTCGCAGCATTTTAGCATTTTTGAGGCCCATTTCCACGGACTTTTCCAATTCCTCTAATGTGAAGGAACCGGATCCGCCCTTCTGGAATGCCGTTAACACACCTTTTTCCGTTCCTCCGAAAGAGAAACGAGCCGTCATGGCCTTTTCTTCTCCCAAGTCCGCGTCCGCGAGCAAGTGACTTCCCACCTTGTAGGTGGTGGAAAGCAATGGCTGGTTGGCCAGCTTGAGCATGCCATCGTATTCTCCGTACACGATTGCTCCATCTTCCACTTTGGACATGCGCGTCGTGTTGAGAGCGGCTAACGCAGCCATGGAAGCGGCGTCGAACATGTTTCCATCATCGTTCACCGCGTACACATCCACGTACAGCGACAACACTTTTTCTCCTTCCGTGATGCATAATGATTCCAAGTCAATACAATGACTCTCACGAATGCCGCGGTCAACCACGCGAGCTAATTCCACTTCGCTCGTGGAAGGAGGACCCACTTCATTCAAGGGAGAAGCCAATGGAGTTAATTCGGCCCCCACGGAAATACTTCCCTCGTTTGGCGTATCGGGAAATGGTTCCTGGATTCCAAATTTGGTTCCCGCAATCACATCCGTTTTACCCAATTTGACGCGAGCGGAACCATTTGCATTCTCACTCACGTTCGTAATCACTTCCACGTTTCGGTATTCGTCAAATGCACGATTACTGACGCGTTTTCCTTGCTTCAATGATTCTAATACTTTGTTTCGTTGTAATTCCATCAAAATATCCATATGTCCCATAGTGTTTCACCTTTTTCATTTTTCTCCACAATTATTCTTTTCCACCATCAAATGCTTCATGTTCGGCATCCGGGTTTTCTTCCAATTCCGTATTTTCATTCGCATCATAATCCGACGCGTCAAAGGACAACGGGTCTTTTGTCTTGAGAGAAACGCGTTCAACGGGTTCCTCGTGCTCCGAATGAGGGGCAGCGTTCATGAAGTCTTCCATTCCGGGAACCATTTCGGGTTTTTTGTTCTCGAATGATTCCTTCAATGCTTTCTTCTGCAACTCATACACTTTGTCCACGTTATCCGCGGCCGTCTTCATGAGTGCGGCAAATTCTTCAGGAGTAATTTCTCCATCCATTTGCAACAGGGTAATATCCTTCGTGTTGGGAAGGAAGGCCACGGCCATGTCAACGGCGTCGGGAGCGTCTTCTTCGTGTTTGTTCAAATCAACGATCCACTTTCCATCAGCACGTCCAACCGTGATTCCACTCACCATGTCAC
>CAZKAN010000118.1:0-1205 GCA_964550925.1 uncultured archaeon
CTCACGGAAGTTCCCGCGTATGCGATCCGCAATCTCACGCATCAAGGTCTGCGTTCCTATTTGACCTTGTTGGGCGTCGTCATTGGAATCGCTGCGATTGTTACGTTGTTTTCCCTGGGTTCCGGTCTCAATAATGCGGCCACGGAACAATTTGAACAACTTGGAAGTAACACTCTCTTTGTTGCTCCCGCGGGAGAGTTTGGTTCTCAATCCAATTCGTCTTCCACCAATGTAAAAACCCTCTCTGAGAGTACGATTCAAAAGCTCCAATCCATTGCTGAGGTGGAAGTGGTTCTCGCTCCTATTTCCGCTCCCACTACGGTCACATTTGGTCGTGAAAAGACGCAGGCCACGTTTATTGCTACTTCTCCCGAAGAGTCGCGCGAGTTTCAATCCACGGGTTTTTTGGAAATCGCGGAGGGTCGCGAACCCACGTCGCGTGACACGTTTGGCATAATCATTGGTCACAATCTCGCCAAAAAAACATTTGAGAATGACATTCGTGTCGGGGACAAAATTAAGATTGAGGACCGTTCTTTCAAAGTCATTGCCATCACGAAGGAAAACGCTCAATCCTTCGGCGGGGGTCCGAATACAAATAATACTATTTTCGGTTCCAAAAAAGGTTTTTCGCAAGTCTTCGCAGACACCGATCCTGTTTTTTTGTTGATTAAAACAAAAAAGAAAGATGACGTTACTTTAGTCAAAGACAAAATCGAGCGCGTGTTTGAAAGTGTTTACGGGAAGGACCAGAAAGTCTATGAGGTTCAAACCTCCGAACAATTACTCCAACAAATTGGCCAATTCTTAGGAGTCATTCAGCTTGTTTTAGTGGGAATTGCTTCCATCTCTCTCTTAGTCGGTGGAATCGGCATCACGAATACCATGGTTATGAGTGTGTTGGAACGTACGAATGAAATTGGCGTCATGAAAGCCGTGGGCGCAACGAACACAATTGTGTTGAGTGTCTTCCTCATGGAAGCCGGTTTCATTGGTCTCGTGGGGGGCGTGTTTGGCGTGATTTTTGGATACGCCCTCGCATTCATCGTGGGCGCTGTTTCCGTGGCTTCCGGTTTAGCCTTGAAAGTCGAGTTTGATATTATGCTTGTCATTGGTTCTCTCTTGTTTGCCATGTTAGTCGGAATGATTTCCGGTTTCCTTCCCGCTCGCCGCGCCGCACGCATGGATCCTGTAGTCGCGTTGCG
>CAZKAN010000118.1:1305-2431 GCA_964550925.1 uncultured archaeon
ATGAATCCTCTCCTCGATGCTCCCGCGTTTGCGTTGCGAAATTTGACGCACCAAGGTTTCCGCTCCTTGCTCACCTTGTTGGGCGTCATCATCGGCATTGCGGCCATTGTCACGCTCTTTTCTCTCGGCGCAGGTTTAACCAATGCGGTAAATGAACAGTTTGAACAATTAGGGGCAAACACGGTTTACGTGATGCCATCTGGCTTGCTTTCCGGTTCAGGAGGGGGTGCTTCCACCAACGTCAAAACGCTTTCTTCCCCCTTCATTGATCGCATCCACAAATTAGTCGAAGTGGAAGAAGTCATTTCTAATGTTTATTCTCAAGGCACGGTCACGGTTGGTCGACAGAATGAGCGTATTTACATTTTGTCCATTTCCCCGGATGAACTCCAATCCTACGTCGACACGGGCTTTCTCTCATTGCGAGAAGGTCGATTATTCACGTCTCGCGACACCTTCTCGGCTATCGTGGGCAATCAATTAGTGGATGATCGTTTTGACAAAGATGTTCGTCTCGGAAGCAAAATATTGATTGAAGGAAAATCCTTTTCCGTGGTTGGAGTCACGGCTCCTGCGACCGAGATTGCGGGCGACCCTGCCTCCGTGAATAATTCTATCTTCATTCCTTCCAGAGGTTTCAATCAATTATTTGAGGAAACCGACCCCTTGTTTTTGATTGTGAAAACCAACACCGTGGAAGAAGTTCCTTTGGCGGTGGAAAAAATTACTCGTTTGTTGGATAAAGAATTTGGTCGCGACCAAAAAGTGTTTGAGGCCGTGACCACGGAACAATTGCAAGAACAAGTGGGTGCGCTCATTGGCGTGATTCAACTCGTCTTAGTGGGTGTGGCTTCCGTTTCTCTCCTCGTGGGAGGGGTGGGGATTGCCAACACGATGGTCATGAGTGTACTTGAACGCACGCCCGAAATTGGGGTGATGAAAGCCGTGGGGGCCACTACTCACGTGGTGTTGGCCGTGTTCTTGTTGGAAGCGGGCTTCATTGGCGCACTGGGCGGTTTGATTGGCCTCATCATTGGCTACTCCCTTGCCTTTTTGGTGGGATACGTGGCCAATTCCATGAACTTTGCCCTATCCATCTACTTCGACCCCTTCGTCGCGGTGTTTG
>CAZKAN010000119.1:0-2307 GCA_964550925.1 uncultured archaeon
GAACACGGGTGTGCTCACTCCCGCTCTTGAGGAAAAAATAATGAACGAGTCTGTTGCGCGTGTTGAGCGTGCCGTACAAGCGTATGAGACTATGCCCGCTCCTTCGCCCAATGATATGTTTGATTACATGTACGCGCAACTCACTCCTGAGTTAGCGGAACAAAAAAAGAATTTCCTCGCTCATTTGTCTCGTGTCAATAATGCATCGTCTCCTAAATCAGGTGAAGGACCGGGTTTCCCATGAAAGCGAATATGGTTCAAGCGTTAAACAATGCTCTTGCACTCGAGCTTGGAAGCAATCCCAAACTCGTGTTGTTGGGAGAAGACGTGGGAGTGGATGGCGGCGTTTTTCGTGTGACGGAAGGGTTGCAACAGAAATTTGGAAAAGAACGCGTGATTGACACGCCTCTCGCGGAAAGTGCGATTATTGGAACGAGTATTGGTATGGCCGCGTATGGGTTGCATCCCGTTCCTGAAATACAATTTTCTGGATTTATTTACCCGGGATTTGACCAACTTATCTCTCACGCGTCACGTATTCGTTTTCGTTCCCGCGGACGTTTTAGTTGTCCCATGACCATCCGCTCACCGTATGGGGGAGGAATCAAAGCGCCGGAGCACCATAGTGAGAGTACGGAATCATTGTACATTCACACGCCCGGGTTGAAAGTAGTGATTCCTTCCAATCCCACGGATGCCAAAGGCTTACTCACGAGTGCGCTGCGCGAACCCGACCCGGTGATGTTTTTAGAACCCTTACGCGTGTACCGTGCGTTTCGTGAAGAAGTCCCGGATGAACAATACACCATTCCATTAGGCCGTGCGAACGTGTTTCAAAGCGGGAGTGATGTTACAATTATTTCGTGGGGCGCAATGTTCCGTCAATGCGTGGATGCGGTGAAGGAAATTCAAGAGGAAGAAAAAGTTTCGGTTGAATTGATTGATTTGCGTTCCCTTTCTCCGATTGATTGGCCTGCCGTTCACTCAAGTGTGCAGAAAACCGGCCGTTGTGTCGTGGTGCAAGAAGCTCCTCTCACACTTGGCCTCGCGTCCGAAATCATGGCGCGCATTTTAGAAAAGAACTTTTTGCATTTGAAAGCCCCCGTGGAACGCGTGACGGGGTTTGACACGATTATGCCCTTGTACAAACTCGAAAATTATTACCTTCCCAACGCGGAACGAATCAAGGCAGGCATACGTAAAGTCGTGCAGTTCTAATTTTTTTATATTGTTTTTTTAACAACGACAAAAACCTGTTAGAAAATGGAGTATGGGTCCGTCACATTTCCGGCAATAGAAATGACTAGTTTTCCTGTTTGGGGATTGTAATCGGTGACTAATACGTGGCTGAATTGGTCTCCGAGGTTTACGCTAATTCTGCGGTCAAATAATTCATCCGCTAGTTTAGTAAGGTCATTCATCGCTGCTTTGAGTGCGAGTCCACTAATTTTTTTAGGATCAATTTTTTTCTGGACGAGCTTTCGCAATAATAATTTTTTGTAAGCAGACATTCTGTCCTTGTTCGAGAATCCTTCGGCTACTTCCGCAATGCTTGGGGCGAAAATGGCTTGCTCTAGAACACGATGTCCCGTCGCATCAACGGTTTTCACGTACACGGGAGAAAATTCCGCGTGTTCAAATGGATGGGTCTTGCAGTATTGTCGCAGTTTGCGCACGGTTGAAATATACGCACGCATTTCTCTTCCGGAAGAAAATGTTCGCTGAATCGCATACGTGTCGCGATCTAGTTTGACGAGTTTTCCATTTTTTGGAGCTCGCCACTTCTCTTGTGAGCGTGGACGAAGGAGATTGGAAACAGGTTTTCCACTCTTGAATGCTCGGCGAGCGGGCTTGGGTGGCCGCCTCTTTCCTGCGCGCATGGGCGTGAGATTGGATGCCATGCTCGTCAAACGAATGGGTTGTTTTTATTCGTTTCAGTTGGCTCTCGTGGAGAGCAGGGGTGTCGTTTTTATTGCCCAGTTGTTTTCCTAGCGCATGCCCCTCGATTTTAAGTTCCCGGACGTGGGAGAAGGAACCACGGAAGGAACCCTTGTAAAGTGGTTGCTCGCGGAAGGAGACAAAGTCAAAGCCGACCAACCCATTGCGGAAATAGAAACCGACAAAGCTGTTGTTGAAATTCCCTCTCCCAAAACGGGAGTCATTTTGAAATTGTATGGAAAACCGGGCGAAGTCATCAAAGTGGGAAGCGTTTTAGCCACGATTGGGGATGCGGGAGAAACGATGGGTGCGAGTAAAGCAACTGCTTCCGTCGCAACTGTATCCACATCCACTAAATCATCCACCCCC
>CAZKAN010000120.1:0-2305 GCA_964550925.1 uncultured archaeon
ATGGATTAGACATTTCATTGAAAGAATTGGAAAACACGAAAGAGAGTAAAGTCTTCAAGGCAGCCGGGGCTATCCTGGTTTCCCGCGACACGAAAGAAGTGAAGAAAGAGCTCGCTGAACAAAAAGAAAACAACGAATTGCGAATGAAGACATTGGACAAGCAGGAAAAGAATCTCGTGGAGAAGCTTAACACCCTCAAGACGCAGATTGAATCCGCGGCTAAGTCCCCCGCTTCAACGAGCGGAGACACAACGGTTATATCCTCCAAGAAGTAGTAACCCCTCATGAGTGGGGACTATTACTCGGAAACCAAACTCCTTCTTTCCTTGTTGAGAGAAAAAAAGGTCCTTTTTCTCTCCCACACGCGACCGGATTTGGACACGCTTTCGTCGGCATACGTTCTTGCGCACATTTTTGGACAGTATGCCTCGTGTGCCTGGGGAACTTGTGAAAAACTCAACGATTCCTACACGCAACGCGTGTCCTCATTCACGATTCAACCTAAAGTAATCACTTCTCTTTCTTCGTATGATGTTCTTGTTTGCGTGGACTTTCGCTCCCCCGCGCAAGCCGGCCCACTAGAAAATGAATTGAAGAAATTCTCCGGAAGCATTGTCATCATTGACCACCATTCTCCTTCCTCGAACGAGTTTCGTGCTCGCGTTCTCAAACTTATTCACCCCTCCCGTGCGTCCACCGCTCAACTCGTGGCGCAGTTTGGTCACGAACTGAATGCAGATTTTACTAAACCTGTTTCGGCTGCGCTGGCAATGGCTATTCTCACGGATTCGGCCAAATTTACGGTGGCTGACGCGGAAACATTTTCCACGTTTAGTTTCGTATTAGAAAAATCCGGCCAATCCTACGAACAGTTAGTTGAGCGTGCCATCCCGCCTTTAGAAATAGCCGACACCGTGGCTGCGTTTCACGCGCTGCGCCAGTCAAAATTAGTGAGCGTTGGAAAATATTTACTCGCCTCCACGAATGCCCCGTATCAAAATGCTCGTTCCGCGAATGCACTCATTCAATTGGGGGCAGACGTCGCATTGGGTATTTTTCCCAGCGATGAAGGGTTGTTCTGCGCGGTGCGTATTTCCAATCGCGGTCATTCCGTGTTGCAATTAGATGCGATGAAAATTCTCCCCGCGTTGGCGCGTGAACATGGGGGAACGTGCGGTGGTCACCCGCGCGCGGCTCAACTGAACTTGCCTCCTTATTTGTCGGAGAACATTATCATTGACACGTTTACTCGCGAATTGCAGCGCCGTGTGAAAAAAGTGGATAAGAAGGCGAGTGTGAAAATTTACTAATACCATTTCACTTCCATCGCCAGTCGTTATTTTTATTTTGTTTATTTTTTTGTTTGGTTACACGTAAATAACATTCTTTCCTTTGTGTATTTTTTGCCGCTTGGCTTTTTTGAGTAAATAATGTATCGTGCTTTTGGGCACGCCTGTTTTGGCTTCGATTTCGCGCATGCTCAAAAAGTCTTTTCTCAAATCCGCGATGATTTTTATTTTTTCTAAATCCACATTTAGTGCACGTCCGGGGCGGTGATTTCGTTTCACGTGAATGCGGTGTTTTTGTAACACGTCGCGTGTTTTGGGGGCGAGTCTTTTTTCTACACTCGACGAAGCGCCAACCATGTTGAGCGTGGGGCATTGTTGAATAATCGCCAGCATCTTTTTGGCTGAAATGGGCCTCACCAGGTGAACCTCCGTGAGTTCCTTTGGAAGCGTGGAGACCGGCGTGTGTTCTCGAATGGCGTACTGCATAAACCTTTACCGTAAAGGTTTTGTAAAGCATCTTTATATATCTCGCTCCGCCTTTTTCCCTTCATGCGTTTTTCCCTAGTGGGAGTTGCATAAGGTATGAGGTGAACGACATGAAACGAACCATTTTGTCTGTTTTTGCCCTCGCATCCATTCTTTTCCTTTTTGGAAGTTTGGTCGTGGCTGAAACAGGATCCGGTTCCTCCACGGATGCGGATAAGCTATCCGAGAAGGCACTCAAGGAACTGAAAGAATTGCAAGAAAAAGAAATGAAGATTAAATTAGCTAACCTGAAAAAAATACAAGAAATCAAAAAATTCTCCGTCGAGAGCGATGACGATGTAAAAGTTCGCATCGAGGCTCGTGTCAAGGGAGACCCTACATTGGTCGCGAGCACCATTCCATTGCTCCCCAGCTGGGCCAGTGATGAAGCGAAAGACGTGTTTGAATCATTTGGTTTGGACAAAGCCACGTTTGAAAAATTACAAACATTGTCTGCAGATGAACGAGAATTAGCATTGAAAGAATTGAAA
>CAZKAN010000121.1:0-2304 GCA_964550925.1 uncultured archaeon
CGTGGGTTTTTCCGGTACTTGCGTTTGTTTTCCGCCTAAAACATCCACGAGTGCATCATACGTTAATGAGATGAGATGTTCTTTCCGCGTGAGTCCTTTGGGGATGCTTTCTCCTAATGCTGCTTGTTCGAGTTGTTTGCTCAAGCTTAATACGGTTTCAATATCCACATCCGCGGAGATGAGGGCGCGTTGCAATTCTTTCGTGAGCACTTTGACGGATTCTTTGTCCACTACTTTCAGCGTGGAAAACGCGTCAAATGCTTTGCGTAAGTTCTCTCCAAAACCCATGGTAATCTACCATGTTTTCTCCCTCAATGGTTAAAAGAGGGGTGTTTTTTCCTTGTTTTTCGCCGGTATCTTAAACTACGCTCTCCTGATTGGTGAATGACTGAATCCAACACCCCATCCCCCAAAACATTGCGTAACTCCCACGAGGAAAATGAGCGCACGCGAAACAAGCTCTTTTCTCCTCGTCCCGTGTCGAAAGGCAAGGTCCCTACTCCCGAGGAAGAAGAACGGGAAAAAGCCCGCCGTGCCGCGCAGGACGAATACATGAGTCGCCTGAATAAACAGTATATTCAGTGACCATTTGGCGTAATACTTTCTAGCAAATATTCCGATGGTGCTCGTATAAGTAGGCAGCATCCTCGTGATTTTTTTTCAATGCTTTCACCACTTCTCGGTGGATTTCGTTCGAATTGACATGTGTTTTTTTCTCTACCCATTTTTTCACGTGTAACGATACACTTGCGGCTATTTTTTCCGCCTGTTTTGTGGATAGTTGCGCGGCGTGGCATGACTCATACACGGATGCGTATATTTTTCGTTCATCAAATGCTTCTGCGTGTCCGTGCCGTTTGACCACGTGTTGAGCGGAGAATTTTCGTTTCACGCTGCTGCTTTTTTTTGGTTTTGTTGTTTTTCCAACCATTTTTTTCACCCGAAGTTAATGGTCCCATTCGATATGAGGATGAGTAACCATCCCATGGATATGAGTAATAGTCCAATCAACAAGCGCATGTATCCCTTGTTTTCTTCCTTGAATTTTTTGAATTCGGTTACACGTCTTCCGGCTGCGACCGCGAGTAAAATCACAATGAGGGGTGAAACAAAGATAATGTTGTATAACACAAGCATTAGGAATGCAGTGAAGTCAAAGTATTGTGACAAAAGGGTGATGATCGCCAAGTACGGTGCGCCCGTACATGGTAATTCCACGGCTGCGACGAATGCTCCGAGGAAAATAACTCCCGGCACGCTCACGTTTTCGGCGTATTTGGTTATTTTCTGCGCGTATTGTGGAGGTATTTGTAAAGAGAATCCTTTTCCATACCAGAAAAAGTCTTTCACTTCGAGCATTCCTGCAAACACGATGAATAATCCCACGGCAATGGAAATGTATTCTGCCACGTACAATGGGATGACACTCAAAAAGTAAATGAGTCCTAATCCTGCGAGGAAATACGTGGTTGCCACGGCTCCGATGTATAGTCCCCCAAACAGGAGCATTTCTTTCGTGCTCTTTTTCTTTCCCATGAGCACGGTAATCATCAAAATGAGTACGCCAATAGCACATGGATTGATGGAGTCAATGAGTGCCGTCACTACGACTGTTCCGAGCGTGGGTAGGTATGCTTCAACTGCCATGCAATTCACCTCGGTTCATCGCGGCACGATAACTCGCGCACGTTCGCTCTGTTTTCTCGTGGATGGGTCCATACTCAATAATTAAGCAATCCCCTGGGGGCACGTTTGAGTAGGGTGCCATAATCGTGTCCAATCCTTCCGGGTAGGGTAGTTTTTCCTGCGTGTATTCCCATTTCTTGGCGTCCGCGGGGTTGGTAACATACACTTTGAACACGTGCAGCTCGGCCGGTTGTCCATTGCAACTTCCCTGCGCGGGCAAAAACACGTCTCCATTCACGCTGGGAAAAGTGATTCCTTCACGCTCAACATGCCCTCCGACTACTTCAAAAAAGTGGTGATAGGATGCCTGTTCCATATCCAAAATAGTTCCTTCAATGTGCATGCGTTGGTCGTTGTGCTCATGCACTTCCCACGTTCCCACGCGATTATCAATTCCCGTTGGATTAATCATGTCGAGTTGCGTGCCGCAATTCCACACTTCATAGTCCGTATGCCAGTGCACCGGTCCTTCTGTCGGAGAAACCATGTTTGTGTACACGGTTGCGGTGGCTAAATACAAATTCGATCCCACGGCTAACACGGCAATGCTCCAGAATAATATTTTTTTATTTTTTCTTTGCGGGGTTTCGTTTTGATAGAATAAACCACGAGTACAAT
>CAZKAN010000122.1:0-2264 GCA_964550925.1 uncultured archaeon
AATACGTTTCCTCTTCGCATGCTTTCCGTGCCCACGCTGGCAGATTGGGGTTTAAAACGTTCATTCGACCCCTAATACTAGTATGTCTGACCCTGCTCTCAACGTGTTGCGCGTGTTGCGTGATGGTAAAGAACACCCCCTCTCCTCGATTGCCGAATCTACTTCCCTTTCTCCGGATGCCGTGCGCCGTGTGTTAGGAGACTTGAGTGAAAAGTCCTTGGTCCTTGTTTCGCGTGAAAAAAAAGAGAAGTGGTTCGTCTCCAAATCAGGAGAAGACGCTCTTGCTTCAAACGGGTTGCCGGAGCAGCACTTGTGTCATGTCTTGCGCGACCACGCGTTAGAAATGAATGCGTTGCGGGGTCATTTTTCAACTAATCCTCAAGCCTTCTCGGCGGCGTTTGGTTTGGCCAAGCGTTCCAATTGGATACTTGTTGAGAGTAAAAACAATCAAACCTTCGTGCGGTTAACGGATGCGGGTAAAAAGTCTGCGGGCAACTCTCCCCTGTTTCACGTCTTACAAGCCGTTTCGCGCGGGGAAGATGTGAACGCGCATTCGAATGTGATTGCCGAGTTAAGTGCCCGCGGCCTCATTCAGAGCAAAACCCACACGGTTGAGCGTGCGAGTATTACGCCGGAAGGACTATCCCTCATGGAGCGCGGGAATGTTACTGCTTCTACGACTCAAATTGGTTTACTCACGCCACAGCTATTGCAGAGTGGTGCGTGGAAAAATGCCTCATTCAAGCCGTATGATGTCACATTAGGTGTTGAAGAGCGCTGGCCCGGGAGAATTCATCCCTTGCGAAATGTGATGCGGGATGTGCGTCAAATCATGGTTGAATTGGGTTTTGAGGAAATGAATTCAGGATTAGTGGAGAGTGCCTTTTGGAACATGGACGCGATGTTCATTCCCCAAGATCATCCCGCGCGGGAAGTGCAAGATACGTTTTACTTGCCCGGTAAAGCCGTGTTGGATAATCCGGAGCTCGTTAAACGTGTGAAAGCGTTGCACGAGCATGGCGGAAAAACGGGTTCGAAAGGTTTTGGGTATGAGTGGGACCCCCGCGTCGCCGCTCAACTATTGTTGCGCACGCACACGACTGCGACTACGTTTCGTGAGTTTGCTCATCATCCTCAACACCCGCAGAAAAAGTTTGCGATTGGGAGAATTTTTCGCAATGAAGCCATTGATGCCACCCACTTGGCGGAGTTTCACCAAGTCGAGGGTTTTGTCATGGGTGAAGGTTTGACCTTGCGTCACCTCATGGGGATTATTCGCGAGTTTTATGGTAAACTTGGCTTGACTAAAATTAGGTTCAAACCCACGTATAATCCGTACACGGAGCCCAGTATGGAGGCCGCGGCGTACAATCCTCAACTTGGGAAATGGGTCGAGTTGATTAATTCGGGAATGTTCCGCAAGGAGAGTCTCGCTCCCTTTGGTATTGATGTTCCCGTCATTGCATGGGGTTTTGGTCTTGAAAGGTTGGCCATGTTCATGTATGAAAAATCCACGTTGCGTGAGATCATGGGTCCTGACGTGAGTGTGGATTTCATTCGCAAGTATTCGGGAGTGCAGCACGGCCTTACTCATACGAGCGAAAACAAGGGGGTGAGCAAGCATGGTTAACGTGGAGACAACGCTCCCTAAGTTGAATCATTACTTGAAAAAGCCCCTCACGTTAGAGAAGTTAGAACAAGTACTTTTCCAATTAGGCCATGAGGTGGATGAGCACAACTCCGATGCGTTGAAACTTGACATCACTGCCGATAGACCCGACATGGTTTCTACTGCCGGCGTGGCACGTGTACTAAACGCGTATCTAGGATACGTGAAGGGTTTTCCACTCGTTGAGCGTAAAAAATCCGCGTATGTGTTGAACGTTGATAAAAGCGTCGCGGGCGTGCGGCCCTATACTGCTGCGTTGGTCGTGAAGAATATTGCGCTCAACCAGGAAAAATTGGATGAGTTGATTGTAGATCGATTAGGGTTAGTGCCGGGCAAACCCAGCTTGAAGGTCTGGCAAAATCTGGTAAAGGTTCTAAGCAACCCGACTCATACGGTGAAAATCGGTGTTGTTGGAAAGTATGTGGATTTGAAAGAGTCCTATAAGTCTTTGCACGAAGCTTTGGTTCACGGCGGGATCGCAAACAACGCCCGCGTTGAAATTATCTATGTCGATTCCGAAAAAGTGACAGACAAATCTGTGCACCAGCTGTTAGGCAAGGTGGACGGGATTCTTGTGCCGGGAGGCTTTGGGACT
>CAZKAN010000123.1:0-2128 GCA_964550925.1 uncultured archaeon
CACCCAAAAGGATAAAGGGTTACCAAACATGGGCGAGGGAATGATTTTAAGGCAACGCGGAGGGCGAAAAAGGAGTATTCTCATGAGCCTAAATGCTCATGAGCATGTACACACCCATTCCAATGAGGAATAATCCAATTCCCAACCGCATGAGTCCGCGGTGTTCTTTTCTCCACACTTCCAATTTCTTGGAAGTCGTACCCACGTACACAAGGCCAATAATAACAAAGAGTGGGAGGACGAAGATGAAATTATACAATAACAATAAGGGCAATCCATCCGCGATTTGACCACTGGAAAGCATTCCTAAAATTGCCAAATACGGTGCACCCGTGCAGGGTAATTCGACAAGAACAACAAATACTCCGAGGACGAAAGCCAATCCTAATGCAACAACCGGATGTTTAGTCTCCACATTCTTCAACATCGCCGTGTATTTTTTGATGCGCTCCGCACCGCCGGGAATAATTTGCAAGGAAAATCCTTTACCATACCAAAAATAATCCTTAATTTCCAACAAACCTGCCACGATGGCAACCATGGCGGCTAACCAATAGAAGCTTGTCGAAAGTCCCGTGTTTTGAGCCACGGCAATAATTCCAACACCCAACACGAGATAGGTAACGTACACGGAAATCACATAAATGAGTCCCGCAATCAACATTTTGTGTTTATTTTTTTTGAACACCGCCGTCATGTACGCGAGCAAAAAGATGAGTACACCAAAGACGCAGGGGTTAATACTATCGGCGAGCGCGGCACCAATAATTAATCCGAGGGTAAGTTGTTCAACCATAGCGTGTTCCCATCCTGCGTGTTCATTTTTTTGGTACGTGTTTTCACTAAACTCCATTAGTTCTGCGGACCCGGATACGTGCACCCGCTCAAGGTGGCAAGGGCTTCATACGATTGAAAACCTTCAAGTCTGCCTAACTCTTGTCCATTGACTTCCCTAATCCACGTGGGGGTTTTAGCGATGTTTTTCTGCAAGCACAACTCAACTTGAGGGTTTTCTCCATTGGGGTGGCATTCAATCTCGGTAATTTGAGAAAAGGTTGCTCCGAATGATTCGCGCTGCTTCTTACAGGATAAACACGTGAATGAACCATACATGAGGGTTCCACTCGAGGTAATGCACTGGGCAAATGCCGCAAACTCAGGTGTTTGAGGGTGAGCGGCTTCCGTTCCGGCCGTGCAACCGCTTGCAATAATTATCGCAAGCAAACTTCCCAGGATGATTGTTTTCATATTCATCTTATTTCCTCCGTGTTTTACCCGATGATGCGGGAGAGTTGTTGAATGAAAGATTCAGCTCGTTGCGCGCGTGCAAATGATACACGGCAAAGAGGAAAATGCTCAACATGATGAGGTGAGAGAACATGCACCACGTGCAAATTGCTCCTAAAACAAATAGCATGAGGTAAACAAAATACGCAATCCCCAATAAGGTGAGGCCGGAGAATAATGCCAATACTTTCAACGCGAGTATTTCATCTATTTTTTTATGCCACGCCACCCAGGCTAAAATGAAGAAGAACGCAAACGCAAGCAAACCAAACACGGAAACTGGAATCCCAAACATTTCCGAAAAAACACTATTATTGACAAAATCACAACTCCCGCCTAACGGACAGGCAGTGGATGTTTTGGATATCTTATTGTAATAGAGAATGAAATCCGTTCCCAATCCCATCAAGGATAACACGAGGGGAATCATCCAATTAACACGCTTTACAGGCATGCGTTAGGCAACCATTTTGAATATATAAATGAGCGTGTTTACGTTTACGTATGGAAGCCCACCACATTATTTCTCAACTTTCTAGTGAACAAAAAAATCAACTCGAAACGAATACGCATGATTCGGTCATCGTGGCTAACATGGAAGGACACGTTATTGCGTGCAACGCGGGGGCGGGAAAACTATTTGATTACACGCGCCACGAGATGATTGGGAAACACGTGAGAGTGTTTCATCCGCCGCAAAATTTTGCTAAAATTTTACCGGACTTATTTCGCACCGCGCTGAGCACGGGAAAATATGACAATGTGATTACACTCATTGACAAACACGGGAAGGAATTCCTCGCGCATATTGTTGTTACACGTATCACGAACGAAAAAAATG
>CAZKAN010000124.1:0-2122 GCA_964550925.1 uncultured archaeon
ATCCCCTTTCTTCAGAACGGCCTTCGGTCCCTTCGCTTCATGCGTAGCGTGTGTCTTCCCAGTTTGGATAGTAGTTTATCACTCACTAATTCTACTTCTTCTTGCTTGAGTCCCGCTCTCAAATCCGCTTCGATGAGTACGGATGGGAATGCGTAATCTTTGTGAATCGCACTCTGTGCGAGGGCAATCTGACTCGCGTGTTCAACTTTTTGTAATGCGTCTTTTTTCTCGCTCACGAATTCTATTCTCAATGGGTAATCCCAGGGTGATGGTTTGATGTAGCACGCGTGCAATTGTTCTCCCCATTCGGGAGGAAAGTCATTAATGATGGCGTGTTTTTCTTTTTTTTCCGCGAGGGGAAAAACCATGCTTCGCTCTCCCGCGTGCAATGCCTTGTCTAATAATGAAACATCCGACACGTGTTCGTTTTCACTCATAACAAGTATTTTTTTCTCGCGCAACCATTCTGTTAAACGCGTTGAACGTGAGTCTTCAATCGCTCCCATGAGTACACAATTATTTTTTTCCGCGGTGTGATATAACTTTACAAATGCGGCAATGGTTTTATCGTAATCTTTTTTCAATATAGAATCATTGCTTGGCTTGTCGGCCGGGTGTAGAATGAGGCTTCCATCCATGAAGCATGCGCGGGGTTTTTCACTCGTTATGAGGGTGGTGGCGCACGCAATTTCGGCTTGTAACCGAGTGAGTGACACAAATTTGTGAAACTCATCACGTTCCAACCCTTCCGTGTTAATGATGGGTTCCGGGAGGGAACTCGTTTCCGGCAGGTAAGTTGATCGTGTGAGTTTTCCTTTTTCGTACGTGAAACACGTCCCCGTGGTGCGTAAGAGCATTAAGTCAAGGGAGTAAAACGATTGCCCTGCAAACCCGCTATCCACCCCGCCTATTTTTCCCTCGTTAATTGTTTGAATAATTTTCGTGTTGAGCGTGTTTTCATACTCACTCCCAACCAGTCCCTGCTGGGCGCTTTCGCGTAGGCGTGTTCCCAGTTGATCATGCCTGCGTTGCATGGTTTGAATGTACGTGATGGCGTTTTCTAATAATTGAATGAATCCCATACTACGTTAAGCGTCTTTTTTGTTTTAAACACGCGCAAACCCTTTCGCCGTGGCACTTAACCCAACGCTTATATATCCAAAAACCGTTATTCCTCCACTCGTTGAGAGGGTCTATTCATTAGTCTCATCCACGTTCCAGGGGTTGAATGACATGCATGCGGTCGTTGAAGTTGAATCATTATCACAAGATTGGAAGCCTCCTTTCGCTAAGCGTCGCGAAACGAAGAGTTTTACCGTGAATGAAGGGGAAGCCATTGAATTATTGAAGGACGGTTCCCCCCTCTTTACCATTAAGGCTATTCAGGGTGACCGCATCCTCTTGTCCTACAACCGTATGTACACCCTGAAAGGGTACGAGCACCCCACCGAGCGACAATTGTGGTTGGGCATGCACGAAGCCAAGAAGTTTTCTTCCTTGTGGGATGAGAATGGGATTACCAAGACAGTCACCCTGCGCGGCGTCAAAATGAGCGATGGTGAAGTTCCCGTTGCTCCCTCCACGCAAGTGAGCGATTCTGACAAAGGAATGGCCTCTCACTCAAACTCGGACACGGAAATTTACCGCCCAACGCAGTAACTTTTTATTTCATGCAAGGGTTTTCCTCGAATGGGTAGACGGGGTCGTCGCGCAAAGTTTTCTCCTAATCGCTTGTGGACAGGCTCTACTGAACTCACTGGTAATAGTGTTCGTTTTTCTAATTTGCATGAAGGAACTTCTTTTTTGCTGAAACACCAATCCTACGTGGAGGGCGTGGTAAGGAAGTGTCTTCGCGGATCGTCGTCCAAACAGTCGCAGGAGTTGTTTAATGTTTGGATGCCTGACATTGCGCGCCGGTTGCAAAGATATAATGGTCAATCGTCGGTTAAAACTTTTTTAGGAGTAATTGTCAATTCTATCGTTAGTGATTACTTGCGCGAAATGCACGGCGGTCGGAGCGTTCCCGTAAAGAATAATCCTAATCAAGTTGTTCCAACTCTTCCCATGCTTGGTTGGCCCGTGCCTGCGACACGCAGGATGTTGCGTCCGAAAAAATTGTCGT
>CAZKAN010000125.1:0-2097 GCA_964550925.1 uncultured archaeon
AGCAGCGAAAATTTCTCAAAGCGTACATGGAAAAATGCACAACCTGTTGAAAAAAAACATGAGCGAAATAGAATTAGCGGCCGCATTAGATTATGCCATTGCCCGCGAAGGATGCACGAACGCATACCCCACCATCGTGGGATTTGGAAAAAATTCCTCCAATATTCACCATTTTAACACCAACAAAAAATTACAAAAAGGAAACATGATACTCATTGATTGCGGAGCCAAGTACGAAGGGTATTGCTCCGACCTCACGCGCACCACATACTACGGACGCGCAACAAGGGAGCAACACGAAATGTATGGCGCGTGTAGAAAAGCGCAAGAAGAATCCATCACACTCATACAACCGAACGTAAAAGCCAGCGTGGTCGCCGAAAACGCGGAGAAAATCATTGGACACAAAATCCCCCACGCATTAGGACACGGAATTGGATTGGAAACGCATGACGCGCCGGGAGCGATTCATCCACGCTCAACATGGGTGTTTAGCGAGGGAATGACTCTCGCCGTGGAGCCGGGATACTATACTCAAAAATGGGGCATCCGGATTGAGGATGATGTGCTCGTCACACGAAATGGGTGCGAACGACTCAGCATGGCACCCAAAAAACTCATTGAACTGTAAGGGGCAACAAGAGGGCTTTTAATCGTAGTTTTCCTTTTTAGTCAATGCAACTCATCCAGGCCAAAGAACGATTAGACGCGGCGCTGGCACGCAAAGACTTAATCATGCTCGTGGGGGACTGCGAAGTCAAATACCAAGGAAGGGCCGCGAGCAACCTTCCCTTAGGTTCGCGCTTGCTCCTCATTAAGGGGGATGGATCCTTCGCTATCCACCAAAACCGCCTACTTAGACCTACTAATTATTTGATGAGCAACACGTGGTCAACGGTGCTAGAAAATGACACGCTCACCGTTTCTGCGATTAAACGCACTCCCAAGGAGACCCTCACCGTTTTTTTGAAAAACGTCGAAATGCTAAACGTTCATTCGATGGAAGACCACGCGGAAGATTTCAAACTCGTGGGAACAGAAAAAGAATTGAATGACCAACTCATGAATGATTTAGAAGTATTAGAAAAAGGACTCAAACCATTGAAACAAGAAGATGTGCTGCGAAAAGGATTCGTGGACATTCTTGCGGAAGACAAGGATGGAAACTTAGTGATTATTGAACTCAAACGAAAGCAAGCGGATTACAACGCGGTCATGCAGCTACAACGCTACGTGAATGAACTCAAAAAAATCAAAAACAAAAAAGTACGCGGAATCATTGTCGCCCCCACCATTGGAAGACCTGCACTTGAACTGTTGAAAAACAATGGTAATGAGTATTACCCGTTCGAATTTGATGTCACGCAACCAAGGGCAACCATTAAGGGAATTGACACGAAACAACGGACTATTTTTCAAGCACTAGAAGACAATGCTAAAAGCAAAAAGAAAAAAATGGATGAGAAAAAATGATTAAAGCCATTATTTTTGACTGGGGAGGAGTCATTTCAGAACGAACAGATTTCCGAGACTTCGCGGAAGAGTTCTCTCAGCGCCACGGAAAAAACAGCACACACTTACAAGAAATCATTTTCCAACACTGGAAATTAGCCAAAACAGGAATTATTTCGTCCAGTGATTTTTGGACTGCCGTTGCGAGAGACGCAGACGTTTCACGGGAAGCCATCAAACACGAACTCACCCAATTTTTCGGAGTGAACACAAAAGTAATAATGCTCATCAAACAATTAAAGAAAAAATACACCATAGGAATGCTCACCAACAACATGGAAGATTGGCTCAATGAAGCGCTCCGCGAAGAAGGAACACGCCAATTGTTTGACATTATATTATCATCCCACTCGAGCGGGCTCGCTAAACCGGACCCATTGTTTTATCACGAATTATTAGAGAAACTAAAGATTCCCGCCAAAGAATGTGTTTTCATCGACGATAAAGAAAGCAATTTACATCCGGCACAACAATTAGGAATGAAAACCATTCATTTTCATAATAGTGAACAACTCATCCAGATGCTGAAAGAACTTCACGTGGCGTGGTAAAAAAAAATAAGAAATTGGCCGAGATTGCCTCGAC
>CAZKAN010000126.1:0-2087 GCA_964550925.1 uncultured archaeon
GCATCCTAACCGATAGACAACGGGGCCAACACTCACGTATTGGATACAGGAAATGGGCTAGGAACGCATTTAATGCGTATCGGTACGCCCGGGAGTAGCACGTATTTATTCCCCAAAAAACCCTTTCCCGCATATGCCCAACCAGGAAGCCATTATCGCCAACATTCGAAAGCTCGAGGGAATGGGACTTCACGGTGAAGAACTCGTGAAACAACTCGAAAATATGGGCATTCCCCGCACGCAAGCCGAGCGATGGATACGCGAAGCCAATCAAATGGATAACAGTGAATCCCCATCGGCACGCGCAACGATGCCCAAAGCAACCATTTCAACGAATGAAAGCACACGCGCCAACACGAACAATTATACGCAAACCAATTATTCTTCCGCGTACGTGACACCAAGCCCGCCTTCCTCTCCGTTGGCCACGGAAAAATTATGGGAAAAAGGAATCCTCGCCACGGTGGACGCTAAACTAACTCAAATGGAACGATTGAAGAAAGAACTCGATGATGTGATCGAAACACGGATACAAGCGCATTACGATTCCATGGAAAAAAAACTCGAAGCATTATTTGACGCACAACGAGAATTGTATAAGTTCAAAATGGACGCACAACTGGGTGCGAAAACAAAAGAAGTCGAAGAAATACTCGACCAAAAAATAAACGAAATCAAGACGCTCAACTTGTCAACGAGTGAAGATTTGCAACGAATCAAAGGACAAAAAATGATTATTGAAGACATGGCCAAAGAATTCAGCGAAAAAACAAGCAATCTTGAAACGACTAAGAAAGCCATCCTCCAAGACGTGGGAGAAAAACTCGAAGAGTTAGAAACGAAAGTAAATGAACTCATGAGCGAAACCGAATCACGCGTACAGAACGTGGAAAACCGCGCCACGAAAACACTTGAATTAGAAGAAAAAATCACGTCAAACTTGAGTGTGCAAATGGAAGAACAAGCCAACAAAATTGTCGAAGCAAAAGTAGAAGACTTACGAATGGAAATCAAAAAAGAAATCGTTGAACTCAAAAAACTCGGCGCCGATTTAGCATCTAAGGACATTCAGGAAGTGGTCCAAGAGTTCAAAGACATGAACGCGACATTAGACAAAACCAAAAAAGGAATTGATGAATTATTAGAACAAAAAACACGAGACATTGACAAGGCCATGGACCAGAAACTCAATTCCATTGACAAAATTGTCAACACGAAAATGGAAACCATTGTCAAAGAAAAAGAACAAACCTTTTCCAAAAAAGTAGAAGTACAATCCATGGATGTTAACTCACTCAAACGAGAATTAGGACAAAAACTCCTTGAAAGTGAAACACGCATGCAAGCATTAGATGGTTTCCAAAAACAATTCTTAGAAACGTTGAAGAAAAGCAACGCCGAGAGAGAAGACCTCATGTCCACCCTCAAAAAGAAAATAGACACGTTTGACGCGCGCACGGATGAAAAATTATCCATTGTTGACCAACGATTAAAACAATTAGACGTCGTGGTGGGGGAGTTAGGCAACTTGCTCATGCAACTCAAGACCCAACAAGCCACGACACGTGCGGCCGCACAACCACCCACACTACCCCCAGAACCTGCTCCCGCACCAGGCAAAAAACAAGGATTCAACCCCTTCGGGAAATAGTTCGTTAAACGCGGGCAAAAATGCCCCTTTTATAAAAGATTCTGCGGCCGATTGTATAAGAATGTCTGGGTGCCGCGCAAGGTGCCCTAACGCTTTTGATCAAACTTTTTGCAAAAGTTTGGGCGCTTGGCGCAACGGTAGCGCGCTTCCATGGCATGGAAGAGGTTGGGGGTTCAAATCCCCCAGCGTCCACTCGCCGGCTCAACCCGGCGGAGTTTGGGTAGACGGGTCCACGCTGGGACCCGTCGTTTGACGCGACTTTCTTTAAAGGCGCGTTCCCGAATCCCCCAGCGTCCACTGGCAGGTTTCGGCCTGCAAATAAAGAAGGGTTTTCAACCCTTCGACAGAAAATAGTGGCTAGCAGCGGATGTAGTATATCGGCTAGTATCCGAGCCTTCCAAGTTCGGGGGCTGGGTTCGACTCCCAGCATCCGCAT
>CAZKAN010000127.1:0-2086 GCA_964550925.1 uncultured archaeon
TTGTTTGACATCATCCTCGGAAACTAAAACAAATGCCCCGCTCCGGTTTGCGGGAAGAAGCGAAACGAGCTTTTCAGCGGGAACGGTTGCCACGTCATTTACTTCCTCTGATGATTGCACGGGAACAGAATCAACTATTTTTTCCACCACCACTTCTACCGATTTGGTTTCACATGTAACGGAACAACGCGTCACGTCAAACGAATGAATACCATCACTCAACGCGGAAATGCTCCACGGGGACATCCAACCGTTCTCATGATTCAACACGAGTAATTTTTCCTCGGGAAAAGCCGACAATGAAACAGAGACTTCCCCACGCTCAACAGAACCATCCACCTTGAGGAAAAAAACCACCTCATCGGAAACAACCTCTCCCGCGAGGGGGGAAATAATGGAAAAAGACTCGGAAGGAAGAGATGAATCATCCACGGCTTGCGCCACGACATGGGAGAAGAGAAAAATAAGCAAAAAAAATCCAATCGCCTCAACTCCCGCGACGCGGGCACGCATACCAAGCATACGACTTGGGAAACCATTTTACCTTTAAGAGATAAACGCCGACAAGTTATGTATTGAATGGTTATTCTTCAAAGTCGAAACGCTTCTTGAGATTCATGACGCGGGGCAAAGAAACCTCAAACGCGGCCTCCCAATCATACGAATGACGCTCTACTTGGCCCTCGCAACAATCCACTAATTGAGAAAAAACAAGCCACTCATCCCGCAATTGAATCCCATAACGCGTGTACTCAATCAACTGCAACGCGAGCAAATCTTGCAACACCCCGCTAATTTGATAATGAAATAATCCCGTGCGGCGAGAAATTTCCTTAATCGACAACGGACTCACGCTCAACTCGCGCAACACGCGGGCGTGCCACTCCATGAAACCAATGTCCTCAAACGAAGAAACGGCTTTCACCAATGCTTGCTCTTTGAGATTCATACGCCAATCATCACTCTCACACGGAGTGGCCGCCGCGCAAAGGGATAGGCTCACACGCGCAACGGCCGACTCACACACTCTAAACAAGAGCCGAACACGAGAGTAATATAGGCGCGGTTGAAGAGAAATCAACTGGACAGTTGAACAACTACAATAGTTTCTTAATTTCCTTAAAATGAGCAATTTCAAAATCAGGCTTTATTTTCCATTCTTTCGGAAGAGGCTTCTTGGATGGATTATACCAACATGTCTGAAAACCGGCCTTTTTCGCATTCATGTCGCGCGACTGGTCACCAATCATTAGAATTTGGCTGGGTTTTAGAGTGGGAAACTCTTCACGCAAACGAGACAAAAATAACTTGAAAATTTTCACATTCTGTTTATCGGTATTCACTTCATTGGAAATAATAATACGATGTTCCTTCATCGGAATTTTATGATTCTTCAACCAAACGCGACTCCAGCTCAAATCAGAATCGGAAATAACACCTGTAATAATTTCTTTTTTCGCTAAGAAACGAAGCATACTTTTAACGCCGGGAGAAATGCGACGAGGACTCATATCTTTCAAACGCCACTCGAAGAAAGCGCGTGTCATTTTTCCAGTCAATTCTGGAGTAGCCGGAATACCCAATTTTTTTAACGAAAGAGCATCCAACAAAAAACGCCCACGCGTCTGCATGGCATTCCGTTCTACCCACGCAGCATCCATAGCTTTCTTGTAGGTTTCAAATGAAGTGGGATAACCATGGTCGGCAAGCACTTGAAGCTTCATTTTCCAGCCCAGCATTTTGGAACTCTGTGTATTGCGATGAAGCGTTCCCCCAATATCAAACGCAATACACTTGATGGGATTTTTCGAGGCCATAACGGGCACTACTTCCGTGCGGATAATAAACCTAGCGAAAATTTTCCATATACCTAAAAACCCGCGTTCACCCACTATAGCGTATGCACTCCCTCAAATGGGTCTTCTTCGACATGTACGATACATTAGCAATGGTTCACCACGCGCACCGATTTCAATACGATAACAAAATAATGTGGAAAATATTCAACCAAAATGGAATGAAAATAGACCGAGAAGCATTTTATGAAAAACTAGCGGAGGCACGACTACATCACCCGCACAACAAA
>CAZKAN010000128.1:0-2084 GCA_964550925.1 uncultured archaeon
ACCATTGGCGAAAAGTTATGTAATTTGTTCATTTTTGGAGTGGTTTGGGGTCACTTTTAGTCACGTAAGCACTCCACGCCCGAAGCACATCATTCAGTTTCTGCACATCATCATGCGTCATTTCAAACCGCGAAATACGCGAGACTACCCCGCGTGTTTGAGCCGTTTCCTTAATTTTTTGCGAAACCAATAATTGCGTTAAGTCATCTCGCGTAAATGGAAAATATTTCATTTTTTTAGGAATGTGATCAGGTTGTATTCCAAGTTTACCCAGTAAACTAATTTCATGTTCGGTTAATTTGGGTCGTTTGGTTTTTTTGATAACCACCGGGCGAGTGGGTCCTTTTTTTCCCCATTCGGGCAGAACCAACCCATATCCCGCGCGTTGTAATCGCGCATGGAGCAGTTCATAATCTCCTTTTCGGAATGACACTCCTTTCAGTGAAAGAGTCTCCCCCGCATGGCCTTGACGGGGAACCGGTGCCTCAAAATGAACTTTGACTTCCACCACAGGCACATCGTGCCCCAGTGACGCGTACCGAGGTTTTTTACCAGCAGAAGCCGGGACGTGAGCCGTTTTCAATAGTTTCCCTCGTCGACTCATGGCTTGTTCAATGCTCACGCCAGGACGTCGATGGAAATGATAATTTAGAGTGGGCGACGCGGTTATTTTGCCACGGCGCTGGAATCGAGATGGTCCTCTCGACGCGGAAGAAACAGGTTTCGATGGAAGATTCGTCATCTGCCAATAATCATGATTGCCAATATAACGATTTGCATTTATCGCAAACGTAACGTATCCAGGTTTCGGATCGCCATGCTTGACACGCCATACCGCTGCGTGATGAATTTGGCCAACGCCACCGTCTTCACTCGGTTTCCGTGATCCACGACAATTCGTTTGGGTTTAGGATTAATGCTTCGGATATAGTTTTCCAATTGCAACCTGTCCGAGTGACCAGAATACCCTTCTAGGCTTTCAACACGCATGTTAACATTCAATTCTTTCGTCTTTCCTTTTTCATCCGTGATAGGAATTGTTCGGATGCCTGCTTGAAGTTTCCTTCCTAAGGTGGCATCTCCTTGGTATCCCGTAAACACGAGGGCATTTTTCTCATTATCCGCCATGCGGTAGAAATAATCCAGGCTCGCTCCCCCGTTGAGCATTCCACTGGATGCTAAAATGATAGCGTTTCCTTCCGCGAGAATTTGGTCGCGTTCTTTCGCGGTGGCGTTGTTGAATAAAGGTGACGTGAACGGGCTATCATTCGAGAATATTCTTCGTTGAATATTTTGTTTCAAGTACTCCGGGTAGGCCGTATGAATGGCACTGGCTTCGCGTGTTAATCCGTCCACAAAGACTTTGGCCTTAGGCAATAATCCTCTGCGATAAAAGTCTTCGATAACTAACGTGACTTCTTGTCCTCTTCCCACCGCAAACACGGGGATGAGAACATTTCCTCCCTTCGCCAGCGTTTCCGTGATGATTTGCAATAATTTTCGGTCCTCATTTTCTCTCGCAGGTTGAATGTCTTTTTCCCCACCATACGTGGACTCCATGATGAGTGTTTCCACTCGCGGATAATGCACATCCATCGGGTCAAATAATCGGGTAAAACCGTACTTCATGTCCCCTGAATACACTAAGTTGTGCGACCCATCTCCAATGTGCATGTGCACGCTCGCGCTTCCTAAAATGTGTGAAGCGTTGAAGAATGTGATTCGCATGTCCGGCGTAATATCGGTTGTTTCACGATAATCTCTCACGATGACATGTTTGAGTAATTCTTTCACGTCTTTTTCCGTGTAGGGGGGTTCGACTCCCTGTTTGACGGCAACATCCACGTAATCAAACTGCAACAATCCCATAATGTCACGTGTGGGTTCGGTGCAATACAATGGTCCTCGATACCCCATTCGATACAAGTAGGGGGCAAATCCTTGATGGTCCATGTGCGCGTGTGAAATAACGAGTGCGTCTAACTCAGACAATGGAAAGTTGAGCGCTTCCTAGTAAGGATAGGGTTCTTCTTTGTTCCCGGGATTGATTCCGCAATCCATGAGTACTTTGGAGATGGGCGTGT
>CAZKAN010000129.1:0-2046 GCA_964550925.1 uncultured archaeon
CTTCTTTCGTGAAATCAAACTCGTTGAGGGGTTTGAGAATAAACGTACAATCCCCCGGGCGTAAAGAAGCACACTCGGATTCGACACACTCGACATTGGTTTCAAAATACGCAGAATAAATCGCCGCGAGAATCGCTCTGGTATAATGATCGCACGGATGAGTGGTTTTTCCTTGGAGGATGCGCGCAAGCGGAGAGTGCGACACGACCACGACCGCGCGCTTGTTGGCTTCATCCAATTGAATGTTTTTAGAAATACCCCACCCCGAAGCACCAAAAAAGGCTTGAGACAAATCGAGGAATTTTTGTTTCGTGGCGCCGGCTTGAAACTTAGGAATGAGTTGTTTCAACGCAGACTTCTTGTACGCGTAATACACGGCCTTGTTAATCGTGGAATCGTCCAGCTCCGAAAAACCCAGCAAAATGTCCACGGGGACGATCACAAATGGAATGTCGAGCACGTAGAAGTTGTTGTCTCTGAAGCGAAGCTGCGACGTGAAGATGAATTTATCAAAAAAATTGTTGAGAACCATACGTCAAACCACACTACCATTCCTCGCGCGAGGGCTCCTTCGTTTGAGTAGGAATCATGAGTCCATGCATGACGCGCAAGGATTCAACTTCATAGGGCCACACGACTAATGCATTCCCCATGCGTTTAGAAATCAATTTTTGTTTGGAAACCAGTTTTTGAATGTGATAACTAATGCGGGAAGAGTGCAAGCGCTTCTCTTCACGTGTAACAAGAGGAGTGCCCTGCAAGAGTTCCGCGACTTCCGTGGAGGAGGTGGGCCAGTGGGCGTGAACGTATTCCAAGATGCGATTTTCAAGGGAAGAAAGCACCACCGGAGTGGTTTCAGCCTGAATTTTGGGCATGCCATAAAAATGAGCGGAAAGGGGGGTTCTTTTCATGTATACCCGCAAAAAAGGGGAGAATAAAATACTGTGTTTTGGGCATGCCAAAACTTTTCGCTTGGAAAAAGAAGAAAAAAAAGGAGAAAAGAGGCCCGGGGGCCCCTTTCCTGGCGGTTAACACGAACTAGATGTCGGATTCCGACAACTCATCCACGGACACGTCTAACTCGTCCAAATCGTTCTGGATGGAATCCAAGTCCGACGTGGTAATGTCTGAGGGCGTGTTTCCCGTGCCGGTGGTTAATTCTCCCACAACGCTTTGGGCAGTGGGAACATTAACTTCGGGGGTCGTGTTCTCAATGGCATTCGTGTTGGGCGTGTTACTCTGAATGCATCCGGAAAGGATGACACTCACCAGCAACAAAAGCGCAACCAGGAGAATGGTTTTATTCATTCGTCATCGCCTCCATTGTCGTCTCCATCGCCATCCACTCCTGAATCATCCGTTTCTCCGGACAAATCATCGGCAGAGGGATTATCATCCGTCACCACTGCGGTTTCAGCAGAGGCATCGGTGACAACCGTCACGTCGGCATCTCCCACAACCGTTTCCGCGGCGGCAGTGGCTTCAACTTCGACTTCGGTTTCTAATTCTACTTCATCGGTCAACGAGTCATCGTAGTCATCATAGGCATCGTCGTCTTCGCCATTCTTCTCGTCAAAATGCTTGTAGTAGCGGAGCATGACTTTCATATCCTGCAACGCGTGGCGGGCGAGCACTTTCAATTTGACTAAATCAAAATGAACCGCTTTTAACGTGTCGCGTGAAGGACTCGCGACAAGCGCATCCCAGTCTTTTTGAGTGATGTCAATCTGCTCATCTAAACGGGATTGAACCTTGGTTAATTTCTCCATTCCAGCGTCCAAGCGGGAAGTATTCAATCCATCCGTGGCTCGGGCGGCAATTAATGCGTCGAGTCGCGTAATGAAGTCAGCTAATCGCGAACTCACGCGCTCTCCTAAGGAAATGGCCTTCGGGGCTTTCTCTTTGAAGTCCTCGATGCGATTCTCTAATACGGAATCGTCAACTTCTTTCTTTTCGTTCTCCGAAAGTTCTTTCTTGGCTCTCAATCGCTCTTGGAGGGCAATTAATTTGGCAACTAATTCCGTGTCGCCATTCTCTTCCGCAATT
>CAZKAN010000130.1:0-2002 GCA_964550925.1 uncultured archaeon
TGGGAGAAAAAATCGTGGCCAAAATCATGAGACCAAGCATCGCTACTGGGCCCCACACCCCAAAACCAACCACGAAGGATTGAATCTCATGCGCAAGTGGCTCTGAAATATCGGGAAACAAAATAGGAATGAGCGTAATACTTCCAATCGCCGCGAGAAAAACAATCGGACCCACGTTCTCACGGAAAGAAGCCATACACACACAACCGGGGGATAGAATAAAAATGAGCGGGTGAAAAAAACAACCACATTATGTAGGAAAAAACGCATGCGAAAAAATTCAAAAAAAAGCATAAGGAAGGGGAGGCGCGCATCCTAGCATGCACGCCAACCAACCAGTATAATACGCGGCAACCGCCTCCTAGCAGCGGCCACCGCATGAGCCATTCACAACCATATCTTAGTCGAAGTCCTCCTTCTCAAGGACGTTTAACGCGACCCTGAGCCTATCCCATGTGATTCTACTACTTGCTCCCACCGTTAAATAGTTTTCTCCCAAAAAAATGAAAATAACGCCAAAAAAGACAACTTTTTAAACAAAATGTTGGAAAATTTCCAATATGGACCTCGATACAAACGACAAAGCCATTTTGAATGCCATTCGCTGGAATGCAAAAATATCATTGCAAACGGTGGCTAAAAAAATTCACGTGCCACTCTCAACGGTGCACCACCGCATTAAACGCTTTGAGGAATTAAAAATCATTCCCCGGTACGAGGCTAAAGTTGATTATGCAAAGATTGGGAGACCCATCCAAGCATTTATCCTTGTGACTGCAATGAACGTGCTCCCGAGCGGGAAGAAAGTATACCAACAAGACATTTTGGACGAGCTCAAAAAACTCGAGAGTGTGGAAGAAGTGTACATCATCACCGGGAGCGCGGACCTCATGGCGCGTGTACGCGTAAAGGACTTGGATGAGATGAATGATTTAATCACATTCAAACTACGCAAACTCGACGGAGTGGGGGGAACCCAAACCATGATGGTGTTGAAAGAAAGCGACCACCAGCCACAGATATAGTTATTTATTAAGATGAAATTTTTTTTAGAGACATGCCCGCCCAACGCAGACGATGGAGTAAACGTGCTAAAATAATTTGGGGAATAAACGCGGCAATAGCTACCGGGCTATTGGCTTTCGGCGGACGCAAACTTATCTACCGTGAACCCAGAAAACTAGAAGCCATCCCAACCCACCAAATTGAACGACACACCTATCAAGTTCCGCGTGAACCGTTGCATTTCTCCGAAATTCCACACGGGAATTACTGCACGATGTACGCAAGGCTGGCTGCCGAGAAACTTTTTGGAATGACATACAAACGCGGTGATGCATGGGAGTTTGCTCGCAACAACAAAAGTGTGTGGAAAGGAACAACAACTAACATCAATGACATTAAATCACTTTTTCGCCCTGGACAAGTTATTGGATTATTTAATCCAAAATCAAACTACAACTCCCCCTCGCGTGAATACACACACACCGCACTCTATGTGGGTTATTCAAATGGAAAACATTGGGTAATGCAACGCATTGGAACGCTGGATCGATTAGAACCATTAGAAAATTATTTAGAGGAACATCCCGGTTGGAAAATTAAAGAGATAATTGAACCCAAGTAAAACCAACCCTTAATAACTCTCTATTTGCGAATTCAGTATCATGTCTTTGCAAACATTTGTAAAAAACAAAGTCAAGCGCGCACGCGTCGTGGGGGGATTTTTGAGAAACTCGCTCATTTTCAAACTCAAACGACGCACGCATGCGCCGCGGTATTGGTTCACCAAAATTTCCACGGTGGTGGTGGACATGGATGGAACATTATTTGACGCGGATGCGGGAAACATGGGTTTACGACTCATGTACCCGGACAAGGTTGACCACACCACGATGGGAGATATTTTGTATGAAGGAATATTGCACAAATTAGCCCAAGGACAAATGGGAGTGGAAGAATCCATACTCGATGGGAATCGCTTGCTGCAATACCAGACCAT
>CAZKAN010000131.1:0-1940 GCA_964550925.1 uncultured archaeon
GGACCACGTCTTTTCCTTTCTGATAAAACTCTGATTCGTAATAATTCACGTCGAACGTCGCCCCCATTCGTGCGTAGGTTTGAAACATTCCATTCACAGCCCAATCATTATTTTTTTTCCAGAGTTCTCGCACGTGTTTATCGTTATTTTCCCACTTCACGAGCATGGCTTGGGCTTCCTCTTCTAACGCAGGATTGGTTTCCGCGTGTTTGGTAAATTCCGTGTACCATTTTCCTACAAAATGATCTGATTTCATTTTTTCGCTTTCGGGCGTGGTTGATCGTCCCCATTTTTCATACGCGAGCATGCTTTTGCAGATATGTACGCCGCGGTCATTAATCACTTGCGCGCGAATCACTTTCTTCCCGTTGTGCGTGAACAAGCGAATCATACTTTCGGCAAGCGCGAGGTTTCTCAAGTGCCCCACGTGCAATGGTTTGTTCGTGTTAGGAGACGCGTACTCAATCATGACTTGTTCCGCGTCTTTACTAGGAACAGGGGGAACGCTTCCCGCATTTTCAATTATTTTTTGCGAATACGTGGCGAGATTGAAAAAAACGTTAACGTAAGGTCCGGCCGCATCAAATTTGGAAAATAATTCATTCGTTTTCAAATGATGCACGAGTTGCTGGGCAAACGCCGCGGGGTTTTGTCCTTTGGGAGCGAGTTTAAACACAGGAATGGACAAGTCACCTTTATCCGGAGAGGGAGGGCGGACCATCATCGCGATCAGCGAAGGAGGGTCGTGCGTGGGAACGTGCAACACGTTGAGCGTTTGGTTAATGCTTTCCGCTAGTTTTGCGTGATAGGAATGCAGTAGCATATATACCCTTCTTCCCCCGCGGGAGTTTTAAACGCACGTCCATAACGTGTTGCGAGCGCACAAAAAGCACCCCGGATAGGACAATAATGAGTCCCCCTGCGAGAACATTCAGAGAAAGTGTTTCATGATACGCGTACACACTCAACACGATTCCCAAAAGCGTGCCTAACGCTAAATCAAGTGTAGAGACCACGTGAACATGAAGCTTTTCCAATGCGTAATTGAAGAAAAAATATCCTAATCCCGTGGATAAGAATCCCGCTCCCGCAAGCAGAAAAATGGTGGTGGGGGTAAAATATGAGAACACGTTCAAGGATAGCGTGTCAAGGATGGTGAATGGAAGCAAGAATAACGTGGCAAATCCTAGAAAGTAGGCCACGTCTCCTAAGCCGTGGTGCTTGTCGACTTTGCGCATGTACACGGCCATGAGTGCGTACGTTAAACCGGCCCCCAATGCGGCGAAATTTCCTTCCATGCTTTGTCCCGAGAATGGGTTCACGAACGCCACTCCCACAAATCCCGCGAGAATATACAACCATGTTTTTCGTTCTATTTTTTCACGCAGGTAAAACCACGCCAACACGGGAGCAATGAACACGTGGGCATAATTCAACAACACTACATCCGCCAATGGAGAGAGAGTGAATGCGTAATTGTACAAGCTCATCGTCATCGCAAGCAAAAATCCAACGAATGCATAATCTTGCACGTCACTCCAATGAAACTTTTCCACGCGGAAATGGGCCTTTTTAACAAGCAACAAGACGAATACAAAACCAAAGAATGCCCGCCCAAACGTGATAAGAGGAATAGGCAACGTAGGAGAAAGCATTTTGACGAAGGGCCCAATCGTCACAAACGCTAACACGGACAGCACAGCGGCAACGAAATGTTTGTTCATGCGGCAAGAAATGAATTAAACTATTTAAACAGTCTAATCACACATCAAATAACAGCGACCCGGATGGGATTTGAACCCACGACCCCCTGCTTAGAAGGCAGGTGCTCTATCCAGGCTGAGCTACCGGGCCAGCCTAGTAGTATTCAAAAAAGAACCCATTTTAATGTCGCCGGGGCATTTTGCCATTTCCGTTCGTTTTGGACGCGTCCACGTAGT
>CAZKAN010000132.1:0-1889 GCA_964550925.1 uncultured archaeon
GTTATTTTTTCCCCGCCGCTCGCATGAGTCGGTCCATGAGTGCTCGTCCCACTCCCTTGTTTGTGACACGTTGCGCGTAAATCACTCGAATATTTTTCCGATCACACACCCGGAAAAATGCGAATAATTGTTGCGCATACTCGCGCTCGTTTTGGGGGTGTTTGCACACTATTTTGCGCGCGCATTTTTCTAATCCAATGTACGCGCAACGAGTTGAGCGTGCGGGGATTTCCTTCGGATGCGTAATGATTTTTACGCGCGCGCGGGGAGAATAATGCTTGTGCCTCATTCCCGGACTTGCGGCGGGGGATTTTTTGGATATTTTTGTTTGAATGGGTCCAATTACTTTTTCCAATTGTTCAAGAGTAATGCTTCCCGGGCGCAAAAGGACAGGTTGTGCGTGCGAACAATCAATGACGGTGGATTCAATTCCGTGTTGTGCGTTTTTTCCTTTCAAAATGAGGGGGATTTTTCCGTGTAAATCGTCATACACATGTTTCCAACTTGTGGGGCTTGGTTTTCCCGAAGTATTCGCCGATGGAGCGGCAATGGGCGTGTGAGCGTATTGTAATAATTTTCTCGCCGTCGCGTGAGCGGGCATGCGTATGCCCACCGTTGAGAGTCCCGCGCTCACGTTTGGGGGAATAATTTTTTTTCGCGGTAATACTATCGTGAGTGGTCCCGGCCAAAATGCGCGCATGAGTTTTTTTGCATTATTGGGAATTTTTTTCACTAATAGAGAGAGTTGTTTTTCCGAGTAGATGTGTACAATTAACGGGTTATCGGCTGGTCGTCCTTTGGCGATGAATATTTTGGCCACGGCCTTTTCATCCAGGGCATTCGCTCCGAGTCCATAGACTGTTTCCGTGGGGAATGCGACGATTTCCCTTCCTTGAATGAGCCGGGCGGCCTCGCGCACGTTATTGGTTGAGCGTGTCTGCATAATCAGGGATGGGGTGGGAGATGTTTATAAAGTTGGATTCGTCCTTTCCATTCATGAGTTATTACGCGGATTTGTTTTTGCGCCCCAAGCAGGCCGTCAATTATGCGTTGCAAAACCCCTCCATGATTCGTTCGATTGCGTTTGTTTTACTTGGAACGATAGCAGGAATTTTGACTTCATTATTGTTCATGGGGACTATTTTTTGGGACACGATTATTAGTTTCTTCATCGGGGATGTTTTTCGCTGGTTGGTGAGTGGATTTTTGTTGATTGCCATTGGTTTTGTATTCAAACGCATCCCGTTAAACATGTTGAACATTTCCCGCGCACTCTCAACACTTGCTCAGTTGAACGTGTATGGTTTCCTCATGTTTCTCGTGTTGGGATTGCTTCTCCCCGCAGTCACGATTCCGGGTTTAATGTCCGCGACAAGTGATTTGAGTAATGGGCTAATTGGTGAAGACGAGTATAGCGTGATTCTCGATGAGTCCCTGGCTTCGGTGGAAGATTCCGTATTGCTGGCATTTCCCTTATTTTTGTTGGGAATTTTGTTTATTTTCTACGCGGCATACGTGTTATTTCTTTCGATTGAAAAATACTTGGACACGAGTGTGTTCAAATCTATTTTGGTTTGGTTCCTAGTTTTGAGCGTGCAAGGCGCAGTTTTGTTATTGCTTTCAAGCTAATTTAATCGTAATTGGTAATGAAGGATTTTTGGTTCTTGATACCCGCTCGATTGCGTGTATCCCGCGTTATGGAAACCTAGTTTTGTGAGAATGCGAATCATTGCCGTGTTATGTTCTTCCACATTTTCTTGAATAAAATTAACTCGTTGACCCGGACGGAGGGCATTGCGTATTTTAGCAATGTGTATAGCAGATGTAATTAATTTGGTTGCAATCCCCAGTTTTTGATATATTGGACTTTCCACGTCCGAAATGTACAT
>CAZKAN010000133.1:0-1865 GCA_964550925.1 uncultured archaeon
TAGACGCAGCAGAAACAACCGGATAATTCACATCCGCTTTGTGTTCAGCAATAATTTTGGGTTTGTAAGAGAGATAATTCTCTATCCTCCGCGCAAAGTTGCTGGCGAGGGGGTCGGGAGAATCCACGTAAACCAAATCCGGTTTAACAGGAAGGTCGTTCAGCAATGAACCTATTTTCATGGCCTCAATCTCATTCAGGGAGTCACGCTCCATGAGCGCATCCATCTCCGGGGCGGAAAGGTGATACGTGGCATGATGTGAGAGAGTCTCCTTCATGAGGGGGTATAACCGTTCACGTTCACTCTCAACAATTTGTTTAGAGTCCCGGGCACCTAATTCCTGGAGAATATCCTCCTTTTCAGATGGAATAACGGCTACCGCCAAGACCATCGGTCCAATCGCCGGGCCGCGACCGGCTTCATCTACCCCTGCAATGAGCATGAGAATGGAATATGTGAAAGAGCCTCTTAAAACGGTGCCTAGGGACGGGTTAAACGTGAAAAACGAGGGCAAAGGATGCCTTTAAAAGCCTTGTTTGGGACTTTTGATAGTATTATGATGCACGGCATTTTGAAGAATTATCGACGCGGACGCAACACGCAACACCCGACCCAGTATATTGTGGAAGTGGATGGAATTGAGACTCGAGCAAAAGCTTCTACGTTGAATGGAAAGAAGGTCACCTGGAAGAGCGTGGCCGAGAAAGCCATTACGGGAAAAATCATGGCTGCTCACGGAAACTCAGGCGCCGTGCGTGTGAAATTTGACAAAGGATTGCCCGGGCAAGCAATCGGAAGTCGCGTGTCCATCGCCGAATAAAGGCGGTCCTATGACAACCACGCAACCACGAGTGCTTGTGGGTTGCCCCACCGCGATGGTGAAAAACGATTCTATCCGCGCCTACATGAAAGGATTAGAATCACTGACTTTTCCACAGTTTGATGTGGTGATTGAAGACAATTCTCCCACTCCCGATTATTCAGAAAAATTAAAATGGTTGGGAGAAAAATTCCGCGAAAAAAGACCCGAATGCGGGTTCAGAGTCATTCACTCTGGACACGTCTCCCCGCGCGTGCGGGAACGAATTGTGCACGGACGCAATGCTATTCGCGAAATTGTTTTACGTGAAAAATACGATTATTTTTTTTCACTGGAACAAGATATTGTTTGTCCCCCGGACACGATTGAACGATTATTGAAACACCAAAAAGAAGTAGTGGGGGGAGTATACTATAACAGGGTTGCCGTCGATGGTGAAGAGCGCAAACGACCCGTGCTTATTATTTATCCTGATGAAGATAAGAAAAAAGAAGGAATTGGAAAATGGGCAGGATTCACAGAATTATTTCCCTCCCGACTCGTTGAAGTGGCGAGCATTGGTTTAGGGTGTGTTCTCATCTCACGCCACGTGCTCGAAAAAATTGCCTTTCGCATTATTCCAGACAAGCCCGCATTTGATGACGTGCACTTTACTCTTGACCTGCGACAAAATAATATTGCGTGTTACGCCGACACTAGCATTTTGTGCGAGCACTGCTATAACGAAGCATTCAAATATACTCCCGCCGACAAGTTCTAGTGATGAAAATGAGCAGCCGCACCAACCCGCACATCCTGGTGGGGTGCCCCACGCACGAACTGAAAAGCGATTCCCTGCGACCATTTTTGAATGGAATTAATCAACTTACTTACAACAATTTCGACGTTTTAATCGAGGATAACTCTCCAACAAACGCATATGCATCACGCATCAGAGAGGAAGTACACGATTGGGCTGAAAAAAACCCCGGGAAAAAATTTGAAGTAATCCACACGGATAATCCTTCAAACATTGGGAAACAACGCGTGGTCGAAGGACGAAATG
>CAZKAN010000134.1:0-1863 GCA_964550925.1 uncultured archaeon
CTAAAAACGCTTCTGAAACGAAGTGGGAGGAAGCGCATTCGTTTTTTTGACTACATTCAACACGGGCATGCTACGCAGTTCACGCACGCCATCAATAAAACCCAAATCATCTAATACACGTTTGACGTGAGTCAAGTCCGGACACACTAACTTGAGCATAAAATTATGCTCGCCCATCAACTCATGAAACTCGACAACTTGCTCCAATTCACTCAGGCGTTTTGAAATATGCTTATTTTTACTCGGCTCGGTTTTCAATAATACATACACGGGTTTGGCAAAACCCAGCACATCCAAATTCAAATCCGCAGAAATCGTGTTAATGATGCCTTGCCTCTTGAGGCGCTCAAAGCGCTTCTTGATTGCCACATCCGTCAAATTGGTTTCACGCGCCAATTGTGAAAACGAAGAACGACCATCCTCCAGCAAACGACCAAGAAGAAGCAAGTCAATTTTATCGAGTGAAGACATGTCAAAGTAATACGTTGCAAACTATAAAATGGTTTGGATACCAAACGGCCTTTTTAGAAAAAAGGCCGGCGAAAAAACAAAATTGTCCAAAAATGGCATAAAGCCCTTTAATAGGCCAAATTAACCCGAATAAAAAACAAACCAAAAAAGGGAAAATACAGGGTAATAAAGGGTTGGGATGTGAAAATCATCATGCGTGGAAAAAAAATCAATTACGTTAAATTACAACAAACGCTCGAAGAAGCCGTACGAACGCAAACGAGCAACAAGGGAAAAATAGGAGTAGCATTCTCAGGGGGAGTGGACTCGGGGATTATTGCGCACGTCGTGAAAAAGTTTGTGCCGGATGCCATCTTGTTGACGGTTGGAGTAAAAGGAAGCGCGGATTTGATTCGCGCCGAAAAAATAGCCCGAAAAATGAACATGAAATGGGTGAAAAAAATAATTACTGAAAAAGAAATACGCGAAAAATATGAAGAAGCCAAAAAAATATTGCGATTAAAGAAAACAGATCACTTGCAACAAACGTTAGGAGTGGTAAACTTGTGCATTGCCGAGTTAGCTCAACGGCAAAAAATAACCACTCTTTTAGTGGGGTCGGGAGCAGATGAATTATTCTGCGGATATGCCGCGTTTGAAAACGTGCGAAAAAATGAAACGGAATGCGAAAAATTGCGCGAAGAGAAAGTGAAAAACGTATTTTCGCACGACGTGAAACGAGAAATGGCATGCGGACGCGCGCATGGTATTCGTGTGGAAGCACCCTTTTTGGATGAAAAAATGATAGAAGAAGCCATGAAAGTTCCTGCGTTGGCTAATTTGGAAGGAAAATATGGGAAAATACGCAAGAACGTGCTGCGCACGTTGGGAGAGAAGATGTGCGTGCTGAAAGAGGTAGTGAGCGAACCCAAAAAAGCCATGCAATATGGAAGCGGGGTCAGCAAACAGACGCGTAGGCAAGTAAATGAATAATAGACCAGTGAACGCTAAACAAAGGTCTCATTTACATCTAGCTTTTTGTGAGAATAATTTAGCGTTGGATCATCGTTCGTGCCGAGAATGTCGTACACGCTAATACGGCACGCGGAACCTGGAATGATAATGTCTTTTTCCACGAGCTTACGCACGACGAAGGGGCGGGTAATCGTTAATGAGGCATTGTTCGTTGAGCGTGTGCACGAAAGCAAACCATACCCGCGCTCGTTGGAACGAAACTCCTCCAAAACAGGGTATGTTTCACTCATCTGCACCTCAATGTCACCACTCAGATTAGCATCGCAGTGCGTGAGAAAACGAGCATTCATGTAGTTTAGGGCCGTGTCCCAATACGCGTTAACATCAGGAGCAAAATCAATAGTGGTTGGCACGGCAAAACTAGCACACGTTGCATAA
>CAZKAN010000135.1:0-1772 GCA_964550925.1 uncultured archaeon
ACTTGGCTTCCATTTGAAATCAGGGTCGAGTTTTTGGGCTGCTCCCGCGAGAATAGACTTGAGTGCGGGAAATCGTACGCGTTTGATGGCATCGTGAAAATCCAACCACTCATACGCGGTGTGCTCGGGGGACAATACAATTTCTCCGCTTTTGCTTTCGGCGAGGAAAAATAACACGTGTCGTTCCACTTTTTTGGTTCCTCGAAACATGGTGTAAATATTGACTCGTTTGAATCGGGGAATAAACACGAGATTTTTTAGTCCGGTTTCTTCAAATGCTTCCCTTCGCGCAGTCTCTTCATCGGTTTCTCCTTTTTCGACTTGTCCACCGGGAGCGTTACAATTCCGCGAGTACGTTCTCTTGAGTAAAAGGAATTTTTTTCCACGGTATACGAGAGCGACGCACGCCCGCTCAATAGGAAGTTTTTCCCGCTCACGTCGTCGCGGTTTGGGGGTGGAAACCATGCAGAAAATAGTAGAGTCAGGGCATATAATCACCACCCCTCCCGCGTGAAAAAAATGGTTTTTTGTTGAGCGTGTCTAAATGGTTATAAACGCCGAGTTTTTGTTGGGAGTAGTTTTTGCCCGTGAGGGCGTGGAGGAGTATGTATGATTGATTTTGTGGAGGCGGTCAAACGGCCTTGGAAAACGGACCCCATTACCATTGTGTTGGGAACCCTTTTCGCGGTCTTTGCGCCATTGCGCCCCTTGTTACACGGGTTAGGCGTCGAGAGTGCGCGTCGCACGCAGAGTGGGAATGAAACCATGCCCCATTTTTCGGATTTTGTGGACATGTACTTGTCGGGATTGCTCGTGATTGTGGTGGGAGTATTATTTTTCATCCCCGCGCTCATGGTGTTATTGTTAGGAGCTATTATTACTATTCCATTAGTCTGGAGTATTTTCATTAGTCTCACGCAAAACCCCATTCTTTCGGTGCAGAGCTTTATTGGATTGTTAGTCAATGGAGCCGTGTTTGGTGCATTGGCACTCATTCTCACGTTTTTTGCCATGCTAATGGCTCCGATCGGCATTCAATTATTTGCTCACGACAAACGAATTGGTTCCGCGTTCCAATTGTCTAAGATTTGGAAAGTCATTTCCATGTCGGATTATTGGATTACCTGGTTGTTGCTCATGGCCTATGGAGTCGTGTTGATTGGCGTGGTGGCAATTCTCTCCATTCCTAGTTTCAACGCACTTTCAGGTTTGTTTATGGGTGCGGCCACGTACACGTGGTGGATGACGTCCTACATTATGTTCGGAGAAGTCGTGAAGGATTCAGGAGTTTTGCACGGTCACGCGTCACATCACGTGAAAGCAACCAAGCATTCTCCCGCGAAGCGTTCATTGGCTAAGAAAAAGAAAAAATAAATAATGATTTTGCCCCACCCGGGGCCTCTTTTTTTATTCGTTTTTTGTGCATCATTCACACAAGTTTATATCCATTCAATATGTCAGCTATTCATGCTCCGCCGGCGCATGAATAGACTTCCATCGACGGATGATCCTTTACGATCGATCATGCTAGGTTCGCCCACTGCCCGTTACGCTAGAGCAGTAGTAAAAAGTATTAGACAGGAGCACCGTAAAACCGCAAAGAACGCCACACCTAAAGAACCATTGCTTCAGAAAGTGGATAGAATCAATCACGAGAAAAAAGCAGCATACGAGAATTTATTCAAAATGTTGCAAAATAATTCATCTATTAAGAGACTCTTGAGGAAGAATTGCGCACAGAGGGATTGGAAGCTGACGTAAACAAATTGAAA
>CAZKAN010000136.1:0-1725 GCA_964550925.1 uncultured archaeon
GAGAATGCGTTCATACCCGGACGCAATGATGTGTACATCTTGCGTGGGGGCGAGAACTACTTTTTGAGCTTCCTTGAATTGCGCGGGGCGAACAATGACTTTCTCACCCAAATTAACGCCGGCATTGTGACGAATCAAATTATCCATGCGCACTAAATCCTTTCCCTCATCTTCCGTACGAGCGGGCCACACGATGGCAGCGGTCTTTTTCGTGCCCTCAATCTCCACAATATCCCCGCTCGTGATGCCGAGGACTTGCTTGGACTTCCTGTCGAGAGTGACAATGTTTCTCCCCACGTGCGTGGGAGAGGGTTCTTGTACTTTCAGGGTGACCGCGCGTTTATCCGGAACCGGAGGAGCATTCACTAAGGGATTAGGAAAGTTCGACATGAAATACTATATCTCCGTCAGGGCTTTTTAATCCATCCAACGGCAGGGCTACATTACGAATGTTGAGAGTGACACGTGAAACGCTTATTTAGACGCGAGGGGGCGCGAAATAAACTCCCCCGAAGGAAGGGAGGAAACTAATTCTTCTAAAGGAACATGAATAGAAGGGGTTTGCTTCTCCAACCACTTTTGATACGACTTGGAAACATCATTCTTGGACTTGTCACCCGGAAGCAATTCCATCACATGCTGAGCATACATTTTGACGCACAACAGGGGGCCGCACATCACGCGATAACCATCAGAAGTTGACTGAATCCCCCATCCCAATTTGAAAGAAGGGTCATACCACTGACGCTCTCCGTTGATAATGAATGCTCCGCGACCAAGGCTTTCTCCGGAGGGAGCCTTCTTACTCACTTGAGAGGGTTTTACCGCATACACGCGCACGGAAAATAATCCTTTTTTCCACACGGAAGAAAACAATCCCGCAAACGAGGCCGCATCCTCCATATCCTGTGAAGTGGGTTTGGTTTTACCACTCTTCAAAATACAGTGGGGCGCCCCGTGAACATCGGCGTGAAAATACCAATCATTACTCTCCATGTGACGTTTAACGAGTGCTTCATTGGAGTGCGCATCCTTTCCCCCCACGATTAACAAACCATTTCGCGTGTATCCCCACCGAAACTTTTCAAACCACTCTTTAGTACGCATACGTGAAGGAGATTTTTTTTCACGCACAATGAGTTTTTTTTCCAACGCCGAAAGTTTAGATTCCACTTCCTTCATTCCTTGTTCGGCTCCCCGCATTTTTTGACGCATCCGTTTAACGTCGTCAAAATAACGCTGAGCATTGGCTTGCACACTCTCGCGGAAGTGAATGAGGATACGCATACTCACTCCTGAGAGGCGGGCTTTTTAGAGATAGTAGGAGAACGCTTCCGCGGAGCAGGTTTAACACGCGGCGAAGGTGACAAAGGAGTTGCGGGCGATGATGAGGGCAATGTCAAAGAGGTTGACGAGAACGGAGATTTGTTAGCAGTCGTTCCAGCAGCCTTTGCTTCATCCTTTTCCGCGAGGGATTTTTTCCACGAATCTTTGGAGGGACAATCGTAATTCACACAAATCTCCATCTTGAAACGCTTACCCGAAAGTTTGACGAGAGGAGCCTTGTTGCAGACACCACATATTTTGTTCGTGGGAGAAAGCGTTCCTTTTTGGGGCAAGGGAAATGTGGTGCGGCAATTGGGAAACTGGTCACACCCCAAAAATCTTTTTTGGGTGGCAGCGGCTTTGCGCTCCATGGTGCGCATCACCTGCACCCCTTTGCCC
>CAZKAN010000137.1:0-1596 GCA_964550925.1 uncultured archaeon
CGGAAAATATTTCAATGATGACGAAAAGTCAAAGGGTATTTTTCGAGACGTGGGATTTAATGATATACTCCCCTCGCGATTGCAGGAAGTGGATTACGTGGGAATGGGATGCGTACTCATTTCGCGCAATATTTTAGAGCAAATTCCATTTCGATATAGTTCTAACACCCCGCACTTTGATGATATGCTATTTTGTATGGATGCCCAAAAGAATGGACATCGCGTGTGGTTAGACTCCTACACGTGGTGCTTGCACTTATTTAATGACGCTTTCAAAAAAGCAGATTATTGAAATTTCTCATTTCGTGAGATAAATCTCAAATACGACACAGGGAAAGGGAATGCCAATCGTTGAGAATACGCGCGGGTGCATTTCTCCTAAGAAGCCGTGGAACTTTCCTATTGTCACATTAGCCACGCGACCATCGATGAAACCGCTCAACACGGCAGGAGTGTATGAGGGTTTTTCTCCCAAGTAAGAAGCTAGTGCATCCACATACCCTTTCATTTCATCAAATGTCGCGGAGGCGTGGGCGAGGACTACGCACAATTTATCATGCGTCTTCGTCCCGGTGTCCGTGTTAGCATGAATATCCACTATTTGGTCGAGCTCAAACAATTTGAAAGGAGCTTTTTGACTACGGTTGCTCAACAATGCACGAATGGTTTCCGGATAAAGGGCGTTGCGCACCATCGTGAGGCCTTGTTCTTTGGCTAAGCCCAGTTTAACGTGAGGACTTTCGACACGTTCAAACGCGGTGAAATGATGTTCATGCGAGGTGAGGACCCAGGAAATAACCTCGTGAAAACCTAACCCCGTTATACAGGAACGAACATCTTCATTCAATCGCGTTTGAGGCAAAACACCCCCGCGCGTGGAAACATTCACGTTCAACGGACTCAGGTTATCAAAACCATACGCGCGGGCCACATCATCCATCACATCATGGGGGTGTAACACATCCACGCGAAAGGAGGGGCACTCCACCACCAGTTGTTTGGCGTTGGACTTGACTACACGATAGAGCATACGTTCTAGCAATTCAGTTGTTTGCGCAGGAGTGAGTGCGGTACCCAACAACGCGTTGAGGGCGTCCACATCAATAGTTTGAGTAATTTTACCCAACTCCGGAGTCACGCGAGGAAAATTTTCCGTGGGATATTGTATTTCGACTTGGAATATTTCCCCGCCCATGTCGGAAAACAAATATGCGAGAATGTCCAAGATTACTGAAACGGCTGGCCAATAGTGGCCTGATACTTCCACAAAGAGGTCGCGATCATGAAGAGTTACTTGTCCCACATTATGAGAATTAATGATAGGAGGCATGGACAAAACATTCCCCATGCTGTCGCGAAACACGGGAAACACGGGCATTTCTTCCAACAAGTGAGCGTACTTTTTTCCCATAGGATGTTCACGCAAAATGTCTCTGCCAGTTAACACTTTTTCCAAGCCTAATGGTTGAAATGAAATTTTCTCAGGCGGTTGTGCGAGGAAGGTGATGGGCCAGTGAATCTTTTTCAAAGGATAAATACCAATCGCTGCCTTTTTTCGTTCACGCGCAAACGTGGAATGAATTTTTTCCTGAACCC
>CAZKAN010000138.1:0-1569 GCA_964550925.1 uncultured archaeon
CATACACGTTCAACTAGACAAAACAGGATTAAAAGCCCAACCCCTCGAACACAACATAATTGGGCAGGGCTTAGTTAGCTGCGTGGTGAGAATGAGGAAAGACCTTGTGCACTAAATAATAGGAAACCCACCCCAGCAACGCGGCTAAAACAAGGACAAAGAAAGGAGACTGAAGCAAGTGGTCCAAAAAACTCTGCGAAACAAAATCCATCGCCGCACTCAAGGATTCCCACACCGGAGAAGGACGACCTTGGGCAGTCGCTAAGAGAAAAGCATTATTCCAAAAGTAAATAACATCTGCCACAAAAAAAGCAACATAGGATAGAACCACAAAGCCCAATGCAAACGGAACAGACAATATCTGTTCATCATCAAAGGATTTTTTATACCAGGAAATGGCCACCCACATCAATGCAAAACCAACGAGCGGAATGCCCAGAAACAATGGGTCCACAAACGCGTAACCACTAATGGGTTGACCGCGCAAGAATGAATACCCGTATGCATCCCACTTGGGCAAAAAATCAAATGATGCGTAAACAAGGTAGAGTAAAACATAGGAAAAAACGAACAACAACACCGGACGATACTTGGAAGGAATCATAACCACGCACACACGATACTAGTACTCACGTCAACTCGCCATAAAAAGGGAATTGCTTATAACGTTGAACGCATCAAACCCCCTAAAAAGGCAATGGGTGCACGAATAATAGTATGACGAATGAAACCGGCACACTCAAACTGCCATGGGTAGAAAAATACCGGCCCGTGAAGCTACACGACGTGGTGGGACAGGAAGTCATCACTAAACGATTGGAATCCTACGTCAAAACACGCGATTTGCCACACTTAATGTTTGCCGGACACGCAGGGATAGGAAAAACAAGCGCAGCAGTGGCACTTGCAAAGGAAATGTTTGGAGAAGAATACACACGAAATTTTTTGGAACTCAACGCGAGTGATGAACGAGGAATTGACGTCGTACGCTCAACGATTAAAGAATTTGCCCGCACCCTAGCGTTCAACGCGGACTTCAAAATCATTTTCTTGGACGAATGTGATGCACTAACACAAGACGCACAACAAGCACTCCGACGGACAATGGAAAAATATTCCAAAACGTGCCGATTCATTTTGAGTTGTAACTATTCCTCGCGCATTATTGAACCCATTCAAAGCAGATGTGTCGTTTTTCGATTCAAGCCGCTCAACAAAAAAGATTTGGAAAAACAAATCCAACACATTGCGCAACAAGAAAAACTACAAGTCGAAGGAAAAGCCATCGACGCACTTGAGTATGTGGCCGAAGGAGATTTGAGAAAAGCCATCAACGTACTACAAGCATCCGCCGCGTTGGAAAGCAAGGTCACGGAAACGATTGTGTATACGGTAGCTAATCGAGCGAAACCCAAAGAAGTGAGAGAAATGATTGAACTCGCCATCGCGGGAAAATTCTTAGAATCACGCGAAAAACTAGACGCCCTCATGTTAGAACAGGGGTTGAGCGGAGAGGATGTCATCAAGCAGGTGCACAAAGAAGTCGTGGACTGGGACGAGAAAACGCTC
>CAZKAN010000139.1:0-1529 GCA_964550925.1 uncultured archaeon
GGGATTTTTTCCTCGTTGCGCGTGTTAGAGGGTTTCTCTTTTAATTCCAGGCTTGCCAGAAGTTCCTATGTCTGTTTTCTCGGCTCGATTGTTGGACCGTTATCGTGAACTCCTTCCTCAGAAGGAGGATTTTGATTCCTTTGTTCGCGTGTCGAAGACGAAGTATCCTAAGACTATTCGCACGAACACGTTGAAATGTGATGATGAGTGGGTGATCAATCAACTCGCGGCGAGAAATATCCAGTTTGAAAAACACCCCCACGTTCCTCACTTGTTCACGTTACACCAACTCCCCTATTTGTTGGGGGGCATGTGGGAAACCCAGATGGGTTTTTGGCAACCCCAAGAGTTGGCCTCGCAACTCCCTCCACTCGTGTTGAATGCTCAACCGGGTGAACGCGTATTAGACATGGCGGCTGCTCCCGGAAACAAAACCATTCAACTTGCTTCTAGTATGTGCAACACGGGGACCCTTCTCGCGTGTGAACCCAACAAAGAACGAGCGAAAGCATTGCGTTTTGTGTTGGGTCGAGCCGGCGTCACCAATACGGGGGTGGCGTTGCAGGATAGTTTGTCCCTTCCCTCATCGTTGCGTTTTGACAAAATTTTGCTAGATGCTCCCTGCTCGGGAGAAGGGTTACTTCGCAAAAAGCCTCAAACCCTCAAGTCGTGGTCGGAGAAGTATGTTCAGCATAAGGCCCAGTTGCAAGTCAAGATGATCACTCACGCGTGTGAGTTATTGAACGAAGGGGGGACATTAGTTTACAGTGTGTGCACCCTCTCCCCCGAAGAGTGTGAGGGTGTTCTTACATCGTTGTTGCACGCCCGGAATGATATGCGTCTGGTGGAGACGAAGCTCCCTGGGGATATTGGTCGTCCCGGTCTCTCTTCGTTTCGCAATCGTACGTTTTCCCCGGGCATGAGTCACGCCAAACGATTATACCCGCAGGATCATAACACGCAGTCTTTTTTCATTGCCACGTTAAACAAAAGGGGTGGTTCGAAATGAAAATTCCTTTTTGTGACGCGCAACGTGTTCGTCGTTACACGGAATACTTGGTTTCGCGTTATGGTATTCCTCATAACGTGTTCAAACCCTACTCGTGGATTCAACATAATGACCATGTGTTTCTGGTTGACTCCTCCTGGGAAACACTCGTAAATCGTGAAAATGGATTGAATATTTTTTCAGTCGGATTGCAAGCCTTCTCGGATGGTAAGACGTTCGCCCCCACGTCTAATTTTGTTACGCTGTATGGCGATCATATTCGTCAAAACATTTTTGATATTTCAGAGAAGATGGTCCCTTCCTTCTTCGCGCGTAAAAAATTGAGCGTGGAAACGGATGGCACACCTGTGCGTATTCTCTCGGACGGGTGGATTGTTGTGCGTCTGCGGGGGAAAGTCATTGGTTCGGCCGAAAAGAAGGGAAGGCATTTAATCCCCAATCTCCCGCTCACTCATCATGCGAGCGAAAACGAGTAAGACTGTTTCTCGGAAGTCTTTTTCATGGGTTAAACGTCCGAATT
>CAZKAN010000140.1:0-1519 GCA_964550925.1 uncultured archaeon
GGTCAAGGAATTTAACAAAGCGCGCTTGGTTTGATTATTTTTGGGATGAAAAAAATATGTTGATTGGTGTGGTTGGAAAACCCTCGGCGGGGAAAAGTACTTTTTTTGCTGCCGCAACGCTCATTGATGTCGCTCGCGCCGCGTATCCATTCACTACGATTGAACCCAACAAGGGTGTTGGATTTGTCCGCGTGGAGTGTGTAGATAAAGAGTTTCACACGCAGTGCAACCCGCGCTCGGGTTATTGTGTCAACCACACGCGTTTTGTTCCTGTGGAAATGATTGACGTGGCAGGACTTGTTCCCGGCGCGCATGAAGGAAAGGGTTTGGGTAACAAGTTTTTGGATGATTTGCGCCAAGCGGATGTTTTGATTCACGTCGTGGACGCGTCCGGAAGCACGAATGAGAAAGGCGAAGCCGTTGAGAGTGGGTCGCATGACCCATGCAAGGATGTTCGTTTTCTCGAAGAAGAAATGGAATTGTGGATGCTTGGAATTTTAGAAAATAATTTTGGTAAATTTGCCCGCACAGCATTTTCAACCAAATCACAGGTCGTGGATGCGTTAGCCAAAGGCTTATCCGGATTAGGCGTCACCAACGCTCAAATCGATGCCGCCTTGTTAAAGTCCAGTTTGAGTGAAAAATTAACGGATTGGAAACCGGAAGACCATCGCAAGTTTGTTCACGTTCTCCGACTGATTTCCAAACCCCTCGTGATTGCCGCGAACAAGTGTGATTTGCCCACGTCAAAAGCCAACGTGGAGCGTTTGCAAAAAGAATTCCCTCATTTGTTGATTGTTCCCTGCGCCGCGGAAGCCGAGTTCACGTTGAAGCGCGCGGCCAAAGCAGGATTGGTGGATTATTTTCCCGGCGAGGCTACGTTTACGAGTAAAAAAGAATTGAATGATGCTCAAAAAAATGCCTTGCAGTATATTCAAACCCACGTCTTGGATGTTTTCCACTCTACCGGTGTTCAACGTGTGTTGGATGAAACGGTCTTTTCTTCGTTGAAATACGTAGCTATTTTTCCCGGTGGCACAAAAGGATTAACCGACAAGGATGGAAATGTTCTCCCGGATTGTTTCCTCATGCCTCCTCACTCGACTACATTAGATTTTGCATTCCGTTTACACACGGATTTTGGCAAGAATTTCATTAAGGCCGTGGACGTGAAAACACGCATGTTATTAGGAAAAGACCATTTGTTGAAGAATAGGGATGTTATTGAAATTATTGCCAATAAGTAATCGTGTTAATCCCAACCTATTTATTGGTTTATTTCGTTCATGCACGCATGATGCGTGGTGTATTTCTCGTGTTGGGGGTCCTTTTTTTCCTGGGTTGTGTGGCGGTTGAGTCTACTTCTTCTACTCCGCGTGTTTGTTTTGGTGAAAAATGCGTTTTAGTCGAAATCGCCGACACCCCGGAAGAACGTGCACGTGGTTTAATGTACCGCGACGCGTTGCAAGGAAATTATGGTATGTTATTCGTTTTCGAAACGGAAGCCATGCATGGATTT